>JAZLIT010000017.1:0-2199 GCA_045617525.1 Solibacillus sp.
TAATGGAGGTTTTATTTAATTTTCATCTAATTTTAATGTTTCTTCTATAAGATAAAGGTAAATAATTAAAATAAAGGAGAGGTTAAATTTGAATGAAAATAATCACAAAGAAAATGAAAATACAGAACAACAGCAGGAGACGGTTAATTCATATACTTCACCCTTAACGGATCGGTTGAAGCAGGACGAAGAAAAAAAACGTCGGGACGCAAAAAAGCGAAATGGAGGAAGTAAGGGAGGCTATTTTATATCTGGTCTTTCAGGTGTAATTATAGGTGCGTTGTTGCTTTGGCTAATGTTACCGTCACTTGCTAATCAATTGCCGAGTAATGTAACGGATGAGACGAATACAACGCAATCAAACTTAACGATCACTCAAAATGCAACAAATGTTACTTCTGATGTAACGGATGCAGTAGAAAAGGTGTCTGAAGCAGTTGTAGGCATCACAAATATCCAAGAGAGTAGTTCTGGTTTCTGGATGCAGCAAGGAACGTCACAGGAAGCAGGCAGTGGATCGGGTGTTGTTTATAAAGTGGAAGGTGATAAAGCGTATATTATTACAAATCACCATGTAGTAGAAGGCGCAAATCAACTAGAAGTCACTTTAGAAGATGGTTCTAAGGAGCCAGCAGAGTTAGTCGGAAGTGATATTTGGACGGACTTAGCGGTAATCGTTATTGATGCTAAAAATATTAATACCGTAGCAGAATTCGGTGATTCGGATGTATTAAAAGTGGGAGAAACAGTAATCGCAATCGGAAATCCAATGGGTCTAGAATTTTATGGATCGGTTACTAAAGGTGTAGTCTCAGGCAAAGATCGTTCAGTACCAGTGGATTTAAATGGCGATGGCTATGATGATTGGTCGACAGAAGTATTGCAAACGGATGCAGCGATTAACCCGGGTAATAGCGGTGGTGCACTCGTAAACGTTGCAGGGGATTTAATTGGCATTAATTCAATGAAGATAGCTTCTTCAACAATTGAAGGATTAGGTTTTTCGATTCCAATTAATGCAGTTATTCCAATCGTTCAGGAGCTAGAGAGAAATGGCGAAGTAAAACGTCCCACAATGGGGATTTCTTTAATGGATTTAACAGATGTACCATCATATTATCAACAAAATACGTTACGTGTCCCAGCGGAAGTAACAACAGGTGTTGTTGTATCAGAAGTAGTACGCGGCTCAGCAGCTGAAACAGCGGGCGTACAGCAATATGACCTTATTGTTGAAATGGACGGTAATAAAATTGAAGATACAATCGATCTTCGTAAATATTTATATACTCAAAAGGATATTGGGGATACATTGACATTAAAAGTGTATCGTCAAGGTAAAATTCAGGAACTGAAACTTGTTTTAGTAGACAATACAACATTATAAAATGTGGATAAGTAAAAAGGACGGGAAATAATTATGCACAGTAAGTAGTGAAAGAGAATGCTTGTCTTTCCTACTTCTTTTTAGTTTGTTACAATGGATTGTGGATAAGATTGAAAAATTGTGTATAAGTTTGTGGAAATTTCTGAAAGTAAGGAGAGTCTAAAAAATGAAAAAATTTAGTTGTGAAAACCATATAGATCACGCTTTAGATATGCACGTTGCAGAAACGGAAGAGTTCCCGATGATGGATAAATTAAGCGAAGAAGAAAAGTTATCCACAAAGTGCTCGTATTGTGAAGCAGCAGCAACATATATTGTATCAAGTAAATAACTTTACACAATATCTAGGAAACGATTGTGGATATGTGGATAACTTTTGTGGATAACTTGTTTGTAAATGAATATTGAGGTGGATAAGCTGTGAATATAACAATAGTTTCCGTTGGTAAGCTGAAAGAGAAATATTTAAAGCTTGGCATCGATGAATACGTAAAGCGTTTAGGTAGTTATGCAAAAGTTGAACTTGTGGAGGTTCCAGATGAAAAAGCTCCTGAACAATTAAGCGATGCTGATATGGAAATTGTGAAGCGTAAAGAAGGCGAACGTATTTTAGCCAAGCTAAATGATGGCACATATGTAATCGCATTAGCATTAGATGGCAAGATGAAGACAAGTGAGGAAATGGCAGCTGATCTGGACGCGCTAATGACGTATGGAAAGAGCAAGATTGCCTTTGTAATTGGTGGATCACTTGGCCTACATAGTGAAGTACTGAAACGTGCGGATGAAAAACTATGCTTTGGCAAAATGAC
>JAZLIT010000018.1:0-6696 GCA_045617525.1 Solibacillus sp.
TTTTCTAACTTTATTATAGATAAAAAAGGGTATTCTTACAAATTATTTTTACTTTTTCTACAATTTAAGCTCGATTATACCATTTTTTTCTGTTTCAAACCTTTTTCAGTATAATAGTTAGCTAAATATCGTACACGACACTCCATCTAGACACCCTAAAATACATTCTAAAAAATAAGGGTATACGTCAAATGTTGAGGTGTACCTGAAATTAGTCATTAATTTCAGTACACCCTTTCTCACGAAAGGTGTTGATTGGAGCTCCGTGGGCCCGACGCGTTTCTGGGGGCACGGCTCCAACTAACTAATTCCCTGCCTTTACGGAGGCAGAAAATTAGTGGATTTTCCGCACGTGCTGATCCCCTGGAAGTCGCGGGCCCCCTCCGCTCCAATCAACGAGCACTATCCAAGGTGATTCGCACGCGTTTTATATACTCTGCTTAATAAAATCTTTGCTTTAAAATACTCATGCTTTCTAAATCCATATGCATTCCTTTTCATGCGCTCCCGATTTTTTATGATCATATGCATGCCATTCTTTCTGTACTTTACGACGCACCCCATCTACAGCCCAGTGAATATAACGGCAGTAATGAAAACGATTGGCGATAATTACTGGTCGATCTAATGATTTCTTTACTGCAGCCTTGAAGACCGGATTCATGTCCATCACAACCATTTTCACATTCACTCCATATTGCGATAAATAGTGATGAATCGTCTCTTTACGACGATTTGGTAAAATATCAATCGGCTCATGTGTTTCGAAAAACGATGGTAACAATCTACAAATGCCAGGCTTACGAAAATCGCTTTCCACAAACACAAACATAGCGACGACGCTCATAAAAAAGGATTGTTAAACGTACGTTCAAACCACTTTAAATGCTTGACCTTTTGTATACGATAATCGTGAACTTTAATTGTTTTAATGCCACAAGATGGACAAACCTGTTCTTTTTTAGCTAAAGAAACGTGTGTCGCAACGCGATCAAGGTATTTTATATACTGATTTTTAGACAATTCAAGTATATAAAAAAGCGTGATTTTGTGCCTTTTTTCTGCACAAAATTGAGTGGATACCCCAACAGATAGTATTAGAGCCTAAAAACAAAAAATCGGATTCGGAAAACGAGTAATTTTCCGAATCCGATTTAATTTTGGGGCTTATTGTACAGCCCTTTTTTTAGCGGCAAGGAAGTGAACCGCATATGCTACCAATCTATTTAGCACGAATGTTAATATTGTATGTCACACACTTGTTATGACATTAATATGCTATTTTTTCGGTAGTCTTGTTCCAGAATTCAAATGGCTTCAAATAGCCTTCTGATTGTAGCTGACTCATTTGAATGAAGCGTTCTGATTTATCTTTCGCTAATTCGACGTATATAAAATTATCATCGAATCCGATTTGTGCTGCATCGTGTTGCGTAGCGGCATAATAAATTTTATTTAATCTAGCCCAATAAATAGCTCCTAAACACATTGGACATGGCTCACACGAAGTATAAATTTCGCAATCATCTAATTGAAATGTATTTAAGTTTTGACAAGCATCACGAATAGCCATGACCTCCGCATGTGCAGTGGGATCATTTTTAGTCGTAACAGAATTCTTTCCGATACCTACGACTTTTCCATCTTTCACAATAATTGCTCCAAATGGTCCGCCGTTTTTTGTTTGAGCACTTTCCATAGCCATTTGTACGGCTTGACTCATCATATTTGGATCCATAGACATCCCTCCTATATTTATCTTAACATTCAGAATTATTTTACAAAAGGATTAATTTGTAAAAATAGAGGGAAATTTAAACTGTTGCTTTTCGAATAACTTGATTTTGTATTTGATTTTATTAGATTTAGAGAAATGTCATATTAAAATGAAGAATTGACAGAAAAAATAGTTATAATGACTAAAAGGGTTTAATAATTTTGACAAATGCAACGATGTAATTGACATGATAATTCTTTACAATAGGGTGCAAAGATAGGGGGCGATAATCATTAATACGATTTATATGAATGAAACGGTTATGAAAGAGCCTCTACAGCAAGGGACTTTATCTGGTTACACATTTGCAGTGAAGGATGTGTTCGCAGTCGCGGGTGAGAAAAATAGTGCTGGTAATCCGGATTGGCTTCGTACACATGAGGCTGAGACTGTAACTGCACCAGTCATTGAGCAGCTGCTTTTACATGGGGCGACGTTAAAGGGACTTACACATACAGATGAACTCATGTATAGCTTAAATGGTGAAAATATATATTATGGGACACCGCCAAATCCATTACATACTGATTATATTCCGGGTGGTTCGTCGAGTGGCTCCGCTAGTGCTGCAGTGGAGCGTGATTTTACGATTGGCACAGATACAGGTGGTTCGATTCGTGTACCGTCGAGTTATTGTGGCTTGTATGGTATCCGTCCAACGCATAACGCGCTATCACTTGAAGGTGTTATTCCACTTGCACTAAGTTTTGATACGGTCGGATGGATGTCGACATCTATTCGGGTGTTAAAGGAAGTCGGCGATGTATTGCTGAACGATGAGGTAATCGAGTTTACTCGCATTGTCGCAGATCAGCAGGCCTGGAGCTTTGTGAGTAGTGAAGACCGTGCGTTATTAGAGTCTGTGTTAAGTAACTTTACTATTGAAACAAAGCAAATAACGGAGCCATTAGCAAAGTGGGCAACATTATTTCGGACAATTCAAGGTATAGAAATTTGGAAAGCACATGGTGAATGGATTCGTACAGTGCGTCCAACATTTGCGCCAGCCATTGCGGAGCGCTTTGAATGGGCAAGTACGCTAGACGAGGTCCAATATGACGACTTAAAGACCGAGCAGAAGCGAATAACGAAATATTTACAACAACAACTTAGAAGTTGTGACGTACTAGTAATACCAACAACAGCATCGGTTGCACCGCGAAAAAATGCCTCGCTCGAAGAAATGGAAGCTGTACGTACGAAAACGATGCAGCTAACCTGTATTGCGGGCTTGAGTGGCTTCCCACAAATAACAGTGCCGGTATTGCGCGAGGATGGATTAGCGCTTGGTTTATCATTTATTGCTAATAAAGGGTGCGATCTTTCATTACTACACTTTGCTGATACATATTTCGGGGGTGCAAAATGAAACTGGCGATTATTCAAGATGGTCCAACGATAAAAACGGTCGTTGTACGTGGTGATTTCGTTTATCCGTTAGAACAGGTGGCAAAGGAATATGATATGCCGCTTGAGACATTAATTGACCGCCAGTATGTTGATGGGCTAGTTAATCAGCTACAATATGTCGATTGGGGAGTGGTACACGGTAGCCAACCTGTCGAACAAGTACAATTCCTTATGCCACACACGAATGCTAAGCATGTATTTGGCGTTGGCGCGAACTACGTGGAAAAGGCGGAAGATTTAAATATTGTTGCTGAAAAACCGGTTTGTTTTTTAAAGTTGCCAGAGTCAGTTGTCGGGCCGGGCGATGTGATACATTTTCCGAACTTTTCACAAAATGTCTCAGCTGAAGGAGAGCTTGCACTTATCATCGGGAAACCTTGTTTTGAGGTGAGCGAAGAGGAGGCACTATCGTATGTAATGGGTTATACGACAGCACTCGATTTAACGGCAAAAGATTTACATAAGGAAAACCCACGCTTCCTTCAGTTATCGAAGCTATTTCAAGGCTCGTGCAGTGTCGGTCCAGAAATTCAGCTTGGTACGGATTATTTGGCAAGTCTTTATGTGGAAACGGTGCGTAATGGTGAGGTCGTGTATCGCAATGCAGTTTCCAATATGATGCATACACCGGCGTTTATTGTGTCGTATATTTCAAAATTTGTCACACTTGTGCCTGGCGATATTATTTTAACAGGGACGCCAGGTTCATTTGATTGTGCAAAAGGGGATGTAGCGGAGTGCCGAGTAACGGGTCTGGCACCGCTAAAAAATCAAATGCAATAAGGGGGAAATGAGATGGTGCAGCAGTATCGTGCAACAACAATGGGGATTAATGGTATGGTGACAACGCCGCATTATTTAGCTTCACAGGCGGCACTTGAGGTACTACATAAAGGTGGAAATGCGGTGGAGGCAGCAATTGCAGCAGCTTCCACAATCACAGTTGTTTATCCACATATGAACAGTATCGGTGGCGATAATTTTTGGCTTATTTACAATGCGAAAACGCAGGAAGTAAAAGCGCTCAATAGTAGTGGTCGCGCTGGTGAGAAGGCGACAATTGATTTTTATAAAAGGCAGGGTTTCAGTAAAATTCCAGCACGTGGCCCACTTTCTGCTAATACGGTACCAGGGGCTGTTGCCGGTTGGGGTGAGGCACATAAATATGCGGAAGCTGAAATGGGCAATCGTTTGGCTTGGTCGGAGCTGTTAGCGCAGTCGATTCGATATGCGAAGGAAGGCTTTCCAGTAACAGAAAGCCAAGCGTATTGGACGACTGTAAATTTAGAGGACGATTATGAGTTTCGTGCATTACAGCGCTTTGACGAGTATGCTCGCATTTATTTACAAGATGGGGCGAGTCCTCAGGTAGGTAGTATTTTAAAGCAAACAGATTTAGGCAGTACGCTACAATATATAGCAGAACACGGGGCGCGTAGCTTTTACGACGGTGAAATTGCGGAGAAAATTGTCGCGGATCTTGAGCGTTTAGGTGGGGTACTGACACTTGATGATTTTAAAAACCATACGAGTGATTGGGTGGATCCGATTTCAGTTGATTACCGTAGCTATCGTGCTTACAATTTACCACCGAATACACAAGGGATGGCGAGCTTATCGATTTTAAATATTTTAAATCACTTTGATTTGAGTGAAATTGAAGAAGGTTCGGCTGACTATTATCATTTGCTAGTCGAGGCGATAAAGCTAGCGTTTGTCGACCGCGATCAATATTTAACAGATCCTACGTTTCTAGATATACCGTTAGATGAGCTACTAAGTCCAGCGCATGGTGAAAAGCTGGCCAATGGGTTGAAGGAGAGTTTACATGCAAAGGAGTTACAGCCGCTTGATGCAAAAGGCGATACAGTATGGTTTGGTATAGTAGATGGTGAGGGCAATGCGGTGTCGTTCATTCAAAGTATTTATCATGAATTTGGTTCCGCGATTATTCCGAGCGGCACAGGGGTTATTTTGCAAAACCGTGGTAGCTTCTTTTCATTAGATGAGACGCATGTGAACTGCTTAGCACCGCGCAAACGTACATTCCATACATTAAATCCTGCAATGTTATTGCGTGAGGGTCGTCCAGCACTTGTATACGGTACAATGGGCGGAGAGGGTCAGCCGCAAACGCAGGCAATGCTTGTAACGCGTATTGTTGATTATGGTTTGTCAGTGCAAGCAGCGGTTGAGGCACCGCGCTTCCTATATGGACGTACGTGGGGTGCGTCATCGAATACGTTGAAGTTGGAAGGGCGTATTTCGGAAACAGTCCAATCAGCGCTACAGAAAGAGGGGCATGATATCGAGGTTCTAGTAGACTTTACTGATACGATGGGCCATGCTGGGGCAATTTATATTGACCATGAAACCAATGTTAAATTTGGTGGGGCAGATCCTCGTGGTGACGGCGCAGCACTTAGCTTTTAAATTTAGTGGGCTACTAAAAAAGTAAGTGGCCCCTTTCTATAATGGAGTGAATGACATGTTAAAAACACAAAAAGAAATTTTTATCGCTTTTTTCCGCTCAGGTATTCTGGGATTTGGCGGTGGTCCAGCTACAATACCACTCGTACAGAAGGAGGTTGTAGGCACATTTGGCCTTATGACCGATGAGGAGTTTTCCGACGTTTTAGCAATCGGCAATACACTCCCTGGTCCGATAGCCACGAAAATGGCGGGTTATATTGGGTATCGTGTAGGTGGTGTGCTTGGGCTGTTTAATGCATTGATTGCAACAGTGCTTCCAACTGCCGTGGCGCTTATATTATTTTTAACGGTACTGCGTGAATACAATGACTTGCCGTTTATTAAAGGGATGACAAATGGCGTTGTACCGATTGTAGGTGTGATGATGGCGGTGCTAACATGGGAGTTTTTAAAGAAAGGGAAAGCATCGCTCGGCTGGCAAAAAGGTGGGCTTATATTAGCTGTAGCACTAGTGGCGATGTGGATACTGCGCATACATCCGGGTATCGTAATTGCGGTGCTGCTCGTAATTGCACTCGTATTACCGGTGAAAGAGGGGGATAAAAAATGATTTACTTAAAGCTATTTTTAGCTTTCTTTATTCCTGGTATTATCGGTTATGGTGGTGGCCCGGCATCGATTCCACTAATTGAAAATGAAGTAGTTGATACGTACGGCTGGATGACCACAGCTGAGTTTTCGGATACGCTAGCAATTGGCAACGCATTACCAGGTCCGATTGCCACGAAAATGGCTGCGTACATCGGTTATGACCAGGCAGGTGTACTTGGAGCAAGTGTAGCGCTGTTTGCAACAATAGGTCCGTCACTTATTTTAATGCTTGTGTTGCTTGGACTATTGTATCGCAATCGTAATTCGCCACGTGTGAAGCGACTGTCGAGCTTTGTGTTACCGGCTATTGCAATCTTAATGGCGGAGTTAACATTCGATTTCTTTAAAACATCTATCGAGTTCATTGACTGGATTCCAACAGTGCTTGTGGCTGTAGTAGCATTTTTTGCTTTAGAAAAGTGGAA
>JAZLIT010000019.1:0-5447 GCA_045617525.1 Solibacillus sp.
GATTTCTCGATAATCTCACTATACCAAAGATGTAGGTGCCTTTCTTTATTTTTACGCAATGTCAACGTACCTATATAGTAAGTTTGAAAGCTCGAAGAGAGTAACATTCACATCAATTTTAGCGGTGCGAAAGTTGAGTTAATATTATTTATTAAGTCTAGAATTCGAACTAAATAAATAACACTCTAATAATGTGAAACTTTATTAATGCTGGGGGATACATATAGTCTCAGTGACTACATTTTGAATGGTTTCTAAAGGCATTTGGTATAATGCTGCAACAGGGTCAGTTTGAACAGCTATGATTATATCTTCGAATTCACTAGACTGGATATTAAATTGATTAAAATTTGATGGTAAACCTAGTTCTTTGTTTAAATCTGAGATATATTCAGCCACATTTTCAATAATTTCTAATTCAGTTTTATCCTTATGAGAAGTATTTAATAATGTTGCTAATGAACGAATAGATTTAGCGTAATATGTTGGCATATGCTTAATAGTTAAGGGTAATAGAACCGCATTAGCTAACCCGTGTGGAATTCGGTATTTAGCACCAAAAGCATGGGCAAAGTTATGCACTGGATAAGGTCCATTTACTAAAAAGAATGCCATGATCGCCATTGATGATGCTTGGAGCATATTTGCGCGGGCATTATAATTTGTAGTACCCTCATGAACAGCTAATGGCAAATTTTCATTAATTACTTCAATAGCTTGTTTAGCCAATGCTTGTGAAAAGTTTGTAGCATTTGGTGAAAATAAAGCTTCGATGGCATGCGTTAAAGCATCCATACCAGTAGATGCAGTAACAGAAGGTGGTAAAGCCATTGTTAAATCTGGGTCTAAAATTGCTATATCAGATGCAATGTATGGGTGATTGATAGTACATTTTTTATTTAATTGCTCATTAAAAATGACAGCACCTTGTGAAACTTCTGAACCTGTACCAGCAGTAGTAGGGAGTGTAATATGTGGAGTTTTAAATGGTTTCGCTTTACTATAAGGAACTACTATTACATCCGTTAATACATTTTCAATTGTTTGGACATGGTTATCTATGCACCACTTAACTGCTTTAACAGTATCGATTACACTGCCTCCACCAACAGCAATTAAAATATCTCCGTCTACATCTTTGAAATATTTTACTGCTGCATTAATATCCGAAGATTTGGCATCGGAAGAGATACTATCGAAAGTACCCACTAAATTAATTTCGGAAGAAGCGGTAATCGCATCTATTATTTGATTTGTGATACCTACTTTTGTAAGTACTTTATCACTAAATATAACAGCCCGTTTTGCACCGCATTTTTTTATTAAGTTGGGTAAAATTGCACGCGTTCCGACACCACTAATTAGTTCAGTATGTTGATTAAATTCAAAATATGAAGTTGTAATCATAAAAGCCTCCTAAGAAAATAATAATTTAATATTTTGTCTATATTCTCTCTGATTCACAAGAGTCATCGCAATATGCTAGCTTCTGTATATTCATTGAAGACTTCCATACCATGTTCCAAAAGGACCATCATAACGGAATGTATGCCAATCAATCATTTATCCATACTACGCCAGCCCGAATTTTCTGAGCTTTTAGTACATCTCTAGACCATAATCCTCCAGCTAAACCATATATACTTTCGATTGCTAGGTTAATAGCTTCTTCTTCAGTTTTGGATTTAATTACAGTTAATACAGGTCCCAAAATTTCACGGCAGATGCTTTTGAAAAGCACTAAAAAAAACTGTGACCAATCCGTGACCATTAACCCTCAAAAACGAGTTTTGGTACAAGGATTGTCAGAAAATAAAAGGCCAGCCTATATGCTTAATCTCGTTCCAAATGAAGATAATGATTTAGCAGATATTTTTGAAAAGGAACTGGAAAAAATCTTGTGAGCAATTTGTGAGCATTGCCCCTTGGTTTACTATTATATGGTAAAACATTCTAAAATATGTATTTATATACCATTTCCATCAATTCATGGATGTCAAACAGACGTATTTGTTTTACAATAGTCCTAGGGCATTCACCTCGTGGATAATTTTGGTTTGGTTACTTAAATTATACCATTTTGGGGAGGTGCGCTTTTTTTATTGGTTTGGAACCCTAGGGAGACAAGGTAACTATATTTGAGTTAATTTCATTTTGCTATTTCATTAGTATCGTTTTACTTTAATAGGTTAGTGAACGATTGGAAAAGGTGTGATTAACCCCTGATTTGGAGAAATTTATTCATGCTTTAGTGGTTAATTGCAGTAGCTTAGCTATCTTTGAACCCGAACCGAATTTTACCTCTCGTTATAGGTATAAAGCGTTATACTGACGAATACATTTACATATCATCCTAATGCCACGAAATTAATGCGTAAAACTGATGTTTTTTTCCTTCGTAGCAATCACAAGTGTAAGCCGGTGCCAGTTTTGTGAAGTGTGCAGAACCCCTGTTTTGGATTCTGATATAGAGAATCTACAAAAAAAATCAAATTCCCCCCTAAAAGAAACTTACCTAAAATATCAATCCCCAACTCTAGTTGGTGCCCGATTTTGCGAAGAATGCGGAACCCTATTTTGAATATCAGCGAAAAATCTCATGCAAAGAAACCAAACTATAGTAAAAATAAAATTTGCCCACAATGCGGAAAGCCAGTAGAAGCAGACGCTACTTTTTGTGAGGAATGTGGCAATTCGAATTGGAAGTCAGCTAAGAAGGTGGAAATCAAGAAGGTTAATAAAAAATTGACTGGTTATGCAAACGTTTTTCTTAACTAATTTGTATGTAGGAGGAATAGGTGTGAGTGAAGCTAAAGGGTCATTTTCGAAATGGAAGGATAAAATCAATAAAACGGTGAATACCCTCGGCAGTAAAACTTCTTATGCGATGGATCGATCTAAAGTACGTAAACAAATCACACAAATTCAAGAGGAAATTGATATAGTCAAACAAGAAATTGGCGATATTGTTTATAAAAATAGAAACAATGATTTTACACTAGAGCTAGTAGAGACACAGTTTGTACAAATCGAGGACAAGGAAACGTCTATAATGCAATTGGAGGCTCAAATCGAAGAGCTGAATGAACTAATTCGTTTAGCAGGCTTAGAGGTTGAAGAAGAAACAACTGTAACTTGCTCAAAATGTAAACAGTTATATGAAGAGCCTAAAAAGTTTTGCGAAAAGTGTGGGCATCAAATGGTAGTTAAAATTTAGGGAGAGAGGACCATTAAGCAAATCTTTCATGTATTAATTATCCGCTTTAGGGCGGTGCTTCTACGATGGTTAAAAGTAAGAGGAGCGAATGCTAAAAGCGTCATCATGCTAGCATCCACCTCGGTGCAAAGGATCTGTCCTAAATTTCTTATTGGGCAGATTCTTTTCCGTATTTAGTCTCCTTGATGGTCCCGACTGGCCTCTATCCAGCGCCCCTACCTTGTCGAATTTATCTGGCTAAATAAACCGAATTAAATTCAATTCAATTAAGTTAAAAAATCTTGATTTAATAAGGTTTTTGGGACAGGTAAAATCAATTCAGTTAATTAAATTAAGCACAAAAAAATAATTCTGCGGACAAATTGCAGACAAAAGAGTAAACAGGCGGTCTGTATTACTCTTTTTACAGGCTCTGAATTTGTAATTGATGGGATTAACAACCCAGTAATCGCAGTTATTTTTAAAAAATATTCATTATACCCTCGAAAAGTTGATTTTTTGGGGGGGCTATTTATTGTATATAGTATGGAAAAATTGAATATTCTCTCAACTAATAGGAAAAAATAGGGATAAAATACAGAGAAAGGATAAATAAATGAATTATTTTTCCATTGTTTTATCTTGTCTTATTCTGATTCTTCTTATTGCGAGTGTTATGTACATTTTAGGCAGAAAATTTTCCTATAACTACATTTTATATAATGGACCTATTTCACTTGGGGTAGGGGTAATTTTTTTCTTAGGAAAAATGATTTTCTTTGAGACCAGAAATACAATGGAAAGCGGAGCAGATATTGCAATTACATTAATTCTTCTATTTGTATGGGGAATTGCACTTATTGAAACAATTGTCGTTGCAGTATTAGTGAATGGAAATGAAATTAAAGCTTCAATAAGAAATATGCAAACTCAATTAAAAAGTTGGGGCATTAAGGAAATAAAAGAAAGATTTTAAATTATTTTTTAGCTGATGGAGTTCGTTATGGTATTTAGTGGATACCTTAAATAAGACTGCTTAAAGCCGATAATTTTTAACATAATAAAAGTAATGTTAAAAATAAAAGGGTGATTGGATTGAAAAAGGCAGTTTTTTAGATCGAGATGGAGTAATAAAAACAACGCCAAATAATATATGAATGAATTCAATCTCATTTTTGACAGACTTCTCTCTTTGAGTAAGTTGTCCTTTTTGAGCATATGCATCGCTACTATTCTATAGATAATTTGTTTGTGCGGATTTCTCCGTTTTATATGGACCGTTTAATACAGAAAACGGAAGTGAAAACGATCTCCACTTCCGTTAAATTATTTATTTTTAATGTTGTCTAAATTCATTAATGGTCTAAATTGTTACTTTGACGTTTTTAATTGTTGTTGAGCCATTGCAACTAATCGTTTTGTGATTTCTCCGCCAACAGAACCATTAGCTCTTGATGATGCTTCTGGACCAAGGTTTACTCCGAATTCCTGCGCAATTTCATACTTCATGTTATCTACCGCTTGGCGAGCGCCGGGTACGTTTAATGGATTTGATTTATTGTTTGAATTACTCATTGTGCATTCCTCCAATCAAGTTATCAGGTTTGTCGCCTGTGGAATTATTATGAGAGTAAAGCTTTAAATTATTCGTAACATCAGAAAAAAAGTGTCAATAAAATTAAAAAAAGTGGTTAATTATTAGAATAAATAAAAGCATTGTTTTTTCTATAATTGAAAAAGAAGTGAAGGTTTATAATACTTGTGTATAAAGGCATTAAAAAATGTTAGTTACGCTATTCAACAAACAGTTCATATTGGGGGCTTTAGTTGCACTAACTAGCTATGTGATCTGTTACCCATCACCTAAAATAAATGAGCCTATGCTTACACGTATGTAAGCATGGCTCATTTAATGGTTAGATACTTATGCCAAGTGAAACCAGTAAGTAGTTAAGTGAAATGATTGCAACAGAGATGTGTAACAATACGGTTAACCAATTCTTATGTCTCCCTTGAAAGTCTTGCACTAGCATAGCTACTGACCATATTAAAATAATTAGGTAAGCAAATTGTAATAGTATAGCTGGTAACATTATAAACCTCCTTTTCAATATCATATGAAATGAATAAGGGATGGATTACGCTTGTTTTTTTTATAAGACCTGGAATACCCACACAAAATAGTACAATATTTATAAGGACTGTTACTTAAATGCTGCTGGCGTAAGATATCCAAGCGTTTGGTGAATTC
>JAZLIT010000020.1:0-36766 GCA_045617525.1 Solibacillus sp.
ATCTGATTTTGAATATGAAATGCAAATTACGTCGATGAATCGTGTTCTTGATGAAAATATCGAAACATTTTTCATAATGACAAAAAATCAATATTCTTTTTTAAGCTCTTCAATTGTAAAAGAAGTAGCAAAATATGGCGGAAATATTCGTGAATTAGTGCCTACAATTGTTGCGCAAGCTTTAGAACAAAAATTTAAATAACTAATATAAAAGTGCGTACCGGTGTTCACTGGTACGCGCTTTTCTTATTTAGCTGAAGGCGAAAAATATCAGTGGGATGAGGATGCAGTATAAGCCTCGAATGCAAATATAAGGTAGGAATGAAATATTGCTTGCTCGCGTAATAATATAAACCTGCAGATGAATGCTAAAACTTTGGCTTGTAAGTAGAAATACAACAAAAAGTTTTAAATAATCGTCGCTTAAATACTGACTTGATAATACAATGCCGTTTGTGAACTCTAAAAAGCCTGCTACGAAGAGATATAATAATTCGGGTACTTCACTATAAAATTCCTTTAGAACGTGCATAGAAACCGTGTAAATGGCTGAAAAGAAAATGACAGTTGTACCGACAATTGCGATTGGGCGAATGCTCTCAGTAATACTTGATGAAAATGGAGATAGAGTGGCTTTAATAGGCTGATGCTGGCGTGTTTGATTTCTGAAAAATGGATAGATGGTGAATAGTAATGTAATAGAAATTAAATGCGCAATAGCTAAGTATTTCCACCCAAATGAGATATCTTGAATAATCGTAGTTGCAACAAGTCCGATGACGAAAAGCGGGCTTGGATTATGACAAATTGGTAATAAAAAGGCAGCTTCTTTTTTTGTGAGTTCACCTGATTTAAGGAGTTGGTTGATGATTACTGCGCCTGTTGGAAAACCGCCTAGCGTACTTAATAAATATGTTTTTCCATAGCTCATCCAATTAGCGGATACACTACTTTTTGTTAGTTGGAGAATCCAATTTGTCAAAATCAAGTAGGGAAGTAGGTAAGGGAATAAGGATTCGAAAAATAATTCTAATCCGACATCCGTGCCACGGTGAGCAACGCCAGGGAAAAGAAGAAGTAACAGCATGAGTGATAAACAAAGTAATGTATAGAAAATAAATTCATCCTGTCTGTTCATTATTTTGTCAGATAACTTTTTGAATGTTAAAATTACTTTATGTGAGCGCATGAAATTTTAGAAATTTTATGCAGAGAGGTGTGTTACATAATGAACAAAAAACAAATGATAAGCATCGCGGCGATACTACTACTTATAGCGGTTTTTAATTTTTACCCGCTCAATTATTATGTGATGAAACCTGGAGGTGCTTATGATGTAAGTGACTTCATTAGTGTTAAGGGTGGAGATGAGGATGACGATGGTTCATTTAGCTTGATGACTGTATCGATTGGGAAGGCCACTCCTGCAAGCTATTTATGGGCTCAAGTACGTGATTACCAGGAAATATTAAAATTAGAGGCCGTACGTCAAGAAGGTGAGGATGACGAGGAATATCGTGTCCGTCAATTAAAACTGATGTCTGATTCCCAATTTAATGCACTATATGTAGCCTTTTCGCGTGCAGAACTCCCATTTACAGTATCTTATAAAGGTGTTTATGTATTAAATGTACTTGAAGGTGGCGCAGCAGATGGTTTATTAAAAGCTGGTGATATTGTCACGGAATTAAATAATGAGCAAATAAATCGACAAGAAAAGTTAGCAGATTTATTGTCTGGTAAAGAACTTGGTGATGAAGTTGAAATCGTAATAAACCGTGATGATGAGCTAATTACGGAGCGAATTAAGTTGAAGGAAATCCCTGAATCTGAAGGAAGAGTGGGTATCGGTATTTCATTTGCTGAGAGTAAAACAATCAAAACAGATCCTAATGTCAACGCAAATACTGAAGAAATCGGTGGTCCATCAGCTGGATTAATGTTTACGTTAGAAATTTTAAATCAGTTAATTGATGAAGATTTAACGAAGGGCTATGACATTGCGGGTACGGGCGAGATGCTTGAAAATGGCCAAGTAGGGAGAATAGGCGGTATTGAAAAGAAAGTTGTTGCTGCGGAAAAGGCGGGGATAGAAATCTTTTTTGCACCGGATGATGTTATTTCAGAAAGTATATTAAAAGTTAACCCAACTGTTCAGCCAAACTATGAAGTAGCGGTAAAAACGGCAAAAGAAATAGGTACGACTATGAAAATCGTACCTGTAAAAACAATTGATGATGCCCTAGCGTACTTAGAATCATTACAACCCAAATAATTAAATTCGAATCGGCGGGGTTTTTATATCTCCGTCGATTTTTTTGCGATTAACGTGTCCTAATGCGAGGTTATACATTGTTGTCGCGTGTATATCGAGTGCTAAAAGTGGATCTTGATTAGAACCTACACGACTGATTAATGGGAGATCAAGTTCCTTTTTTATACTTGATAAATAGCGTTGTCCATTTTCAGTCATACCTAAAACACGGATATAGGTAGGTTGGCTATGTGCGTGAAGGCGTTCTCTTGTGATGCCGGTGAATATGTGTAAAATCGTACGCTGAAGTCTTGTCCATGTGTAACGTTTCGACTTTATCGCCACCATAAATTCATTAAATGTCGCGGCATGTGCATGTTTTAATAAGCTGTTTTCAAGACCTTCTGAAACATCTGCATAGGCACGGAGGTCATTTGCGCTATGGCGTAAGATGGCATATTGCAGCAGTGGCCAAATCGCTTCCCAGTTAATAAAGTCGCCAACCTCACTGTGCCAGTGTTGTAATTGTTCATTAGTTGAATGGGGGACGTACTGTTCTACTTGTGTAAGTGACTTTTGCTCGAAAATTGCTTTGCGAATTCCAGTTGCACTTGCAATGGTTTGCTCGCTATTAACGTCTTCGTGATAGCCAGCTTGAATGCGCTGGATCGTTAGTGGTTGAATAGAGAGGCCTTGTTGTTGCGCGGCTTCCACATAATGATAACCTAAAATATTATTCGGTTGATTGAGATCGATTAAAGGTTCGGTAGTTAGTTGTTTTAGTGCCTCAAAGCCGTGATGTAATGCCATTGGATAGCTATTGCCTTGTTTCATAAAAGCTTGAATTGTTTCATTATAAAGTTGTTGATGCTCATTTAATAGTCGGTATGTATTTAAAAAAGGTTCGATTGTGCCGGCCTCGCTACCGAATGCGAAAGAATGGCATTTTACTGCATTTAATAAAAATGTAGAGCCTGCAGCGAATTGCTTCGCCTGTCCTGTACAAAACGCATAGGGAAGCTCAATCACGAGGTCGACACCTGCGTGTAATGCCATTTTAGCGCGTGTCCACTTGTCGACAAGTGCGGGTTCGCCTCTTTGAAGAAAATGACCGCTCATCACTGCAACGACCACATCTGCATTTGAAACGCGCTTTGCCTCGGTTATATGATGCAAATGACCATTGTGAAATGGATTATATTCAACAATAACTCCAACTGCTTGCATAATTCTCCTCCTAACAGTAAAATATATCTTTATCGGTATAGTGTTCTTGAAAAAATTTGCACGATAGTTCTCTTAATAAGTTTATTTTAACCTATTATCGTCATGATTTCATGTAGTGACAAGAAATTATCTTGACATCTATTTTTCAACACTATATAATCAACATTGTTGTCTAAGAGGTGAGTAAACGAATGAAATGGTCAATTCATCAATTATCGAAGTATCGACAAAATGGAATGCCGCTAGATTTAACTGTCAATTTAGACGATGTTAAACTACGTAATTCTGATATTCGCAGCATTTCACCCGTACATGTAAAAGGGCTTTGCACTTTTGGTGCATCGCAAATGACTTGTCAATTTACGTTAAGTGCAACCTTAACTTTACCATGTGCACGCACGTGGGAAGATGTAGAGTTTCCTATTGAAGTTGACGCAGTTGAAATTTTCAGCTGGGTTAGTGAAGAAAAACGTGGCGATGATAATGGCGATATTCACTATATAACTGGTGATGTAATCGACATGAAGCCAGTTCTAGAGGAGTTAGTGCTCCTTGAGATTCCTATGCAAGTATTCCGCGAGGATACTACTGGACAATTGCTAGGCGGAAAAGACTGGTCATATGCAACGGACGAGGAATATGAACTTGCTCGTAAAAATGACGAACCAAAATCGGATCCAAGACTGGCTGATTTAGCTAAGTATTTTGATCAAACAGATGAATAGATAATCTGTAAGGAGGTGCCATCAATGGCTGTACCATTTAGAAGAACTTCTAAAACTGCAAAAAGAAAGCGTCGTACGCATTTCAAACTATCATTACCTGGTATGGTAGCTTGCCCAAACTGTGGAGAAGCTAAACTTTCTCACCATGTTTGTAAAGCTTGCGGACAATACAAAGGTAAAGAAGTAGTAAGCAAATAATTCAGTATTTGTCTACTCAAAAGGCTAATGGAGAGGCCATGGCTCTCTATTAGCCTTTTTTTATTGGCAAGAAATAAGCAAGTTAATCCGATTTAGGGTTAGCTTGCTTTTTTTATACAATTAAACTCTATTGTCAAACTACTTCGTCTTCTTTAAGATGGGGTTAGAGGTCATTTACTTAAGGGAGATGTTTTGTTTTGGCATATGAAATTTTACATAATGATGGGATAATTACATTTACAATAACAAGAGAAGAAAAACGTAATGCAGTAAATGATGATGTGATGGTTGGTTTGCAGAACGTGATTACTTACGTTCATGAGCATCCCGATGCATGTTTTTTAGTTGTTACGGGTGCTGGGGATAAATCATTTTGTTCGGGTGGTGATCTTTCTGTTTTTCATGCGCTTGAAACAGAGGAGCAGGCCTATGAGATGCTAAGTAAGATGGGGAAGATACTATATGATTTAGCAACATTACCTATCCCGACGATTGCACTTGTGAACGGCGCTGCTGTAGGTGGGGGTTGTGAGATTGCTACTGCCTGTGATTTTCGTTTAGTGGCGGAGCATGCGAAGGTTGGCTTTATTCAGGGGACGCTTGCAATCACTTCTGGCTGGGGTGGTGGAACGTATTTAATGGAGCGTGGACTGCGCTATGACGATGCTTTGAAAATGCTAATTGATGCTAAACCTTTTGATGCGAAAAAGCTAGTGGATATTGGTTGGGCTACGGAAACGTTTGAGGGATCTAAGGAGGATGCGTTAGCTCAATTTGTGAAGGAAATGCGTAAAATTCATCCGAATGTTCAAAAAGCGTATAAACAGATAGAGTTGCGTAAATGGGTGCAACAGAACCTATTTGAACGGGTGATGGATGAAGTGCGAACATGCGCTAAACTTTGGGAAAGTGAAGCTCATCACGAGGCAGTTGCCAATTTTTTAACGAAATCAAAATCATAAAGTTTTCTCTACTGACCAAACCATTTTTCTAAAAATGGTTTGGTCTTTTTTCTATGAATTGAAGTCTATTTTGTTCTCTACCGCATATAGTAGTAAAAAAATGTGGAGGCGATTGAATGGAAGAGAAACGTAGAAAAGATCAGTGGACATTGGAGGACGATGAGAAGTTAGCTGAAGTGGTGATTCAAACGGTACAAGCAGGAAAGACGCAGTTAGAGGCGTTTGAAATTGCAGCGCAAAATCTTGGCCGAACAAAGCAGGCATGTGGTTTTCGTTGGAATAAAACATTGCGTTCGCAATATGGGCAAGTTTTAACAAGTGTTAAAAAAAGACCGAAGCAAATGATGCGTAGTCATTTGAAATTAGCATTATCTGGTTTTGAAGAATTATCAGAAGCGTATCATGAGCTTGAAATGAAGCATAAGGATTTGCAACAGGAGCATGAGCGCTTGTTAAAATGGCTTCAACAAGGATTTACACATTTACCGAAAGAATAGAAAAAAATCATAAAGATAGATAAATAGTGTTTAAACGAGAAAAAAATGAATAAATCATTGAAATCGTTTACAGTGGTCGATTACAATGATAGAGAAGTAACTTAAAAGCAAAGGGGAAAGAAAAATGGAACTTGTAAAAGCACAAATGGCGGGAACAGTATTTGAAGTGAGTGTTAAAGAAGGTGAAGTTGTAACGAAAGGGAAAACAGTTATCATACTTGAATCTATGAAAATGGAAATCTCGCATGATGCATTGGTAGACGGTCATGTTGCGAAGGTACATGTAGCTGAAGGAGATTTTGTTGAAGAAGACGATATTCTAGTAGAGATTTCATAACGAAGCAGTATTCCATGAAGGGGTGAATGGACGTGGCGGCAGAGATAAATGATTTTACACAGCAACTAAAGCAAAAAATAGAAACGATTGAAGCTGGTGGTGCCCTAAAATATCATGAAAGATTAGCAGAACAAGGTAAACTGTTCGTGCGAGATCGCTTACGTATGCTTTTTGATGATGGAAACTATGAAGAAGATGGACGCTTTGCGAATTGCGAGGCAGCGGATTTACCGGCAGACGGTGTTGTCTGTGCGATAGGGACGGTTGGTGGGCAAACTGTTTGTGTAATGGCAAATGATTCGACGATTAAGGCGGGCTCTTGGGGTGCGCGTACGGTTGAAAAAATTATTCGAATACAGGAAACTGCTGAAAAAATGTGCGTTCCTATACTGTATTTGGTTGATTCAGCGGGGGCGCGTATTACAGATCAATTAGAAATGTTTCCTGGTAGAAGAGGAGCGGGTAGGATCTTTCATAATCAAGTACGTATGAGTGGTATGGTTCCGCAAATCTGTGTTTTATTTGGACCGTCTGCGGCAGGTGGTGCGTATATTCCTGCATTTTGCGATATTGTCATCATGGTAGATGGCAATGCCTCAATGTATTTAGGTTCGCCGAGGATGGCTGAAAAAGTAATTGGTGAACAGGTGACACTTGAAGAAATGGGTGGCGCTAGAATGCATTGTACAACGAGTGGTTGCGGAGATTTACTTGCGGAAGATGAAGAAAGCGCGATTAACTTTGCGAAACGATATTTAAGTTATTTCCCAGGTAACTTTAGTGAGATGCCTCCAAATCAAGAAGCGAAGGCACCACTATTTGAGAAATCTCTACAGGACCTTATTCCTGCAAATCAGAATGCGCCATTTAATATGTATGAAGGTATTGATACGTTAATTGATGCAGGTAGTTTTTTTGAAATAAAGGCATTATTTGCGCCGGAACTTATTACAGGATTAGCGCGTATTGAAGGACGTGTAGTAGGGATTATAGCTAATCAACCGAAAGTAAAGGGCGGCGTATTGTTTATTGATTCGGCGGATAAGTCGGCTAAGTTTATTCAATTATGTGATGCTTTTTCGATTCCGCTTTTATTTTTAGCGGATGTACCAGGTTTTATGATTGGTACGAAGGTTGAAAAGGCGGGAATTATTCGTCATGGTGCGAAGTTGATTTCGGCAATGAGCTCTGCTACGGTTCCTAAAATTTCAGTTGTACTTCGCAAAGCTTATGGTGCAGGATTATATGCGATGTGTGGTCCAGCATTTGAGCCAGATGTATGCATAGCATTACCGACTGCGCAAATTGCGGTGATGGGTCCTGAAGCTGCGGTTAACGCGGTCTATTCGAATAAAATCGAAGCGATTGAAGATCCTCGAGAGAGAATGGCGTTTGTGAAGAATAAAATCGAGGAGTACAAGCAGGAAATTGATGTATATAGGCTTGCCTCAGAGTTAGTTATTGATGAAATTGTAGCCCCAAATGATTTACGCGAAACATTAATTAAACGATTTAATGTTTACCGAACGAAACACGTCTCATTACCATATCGTAAACATCCAGTTTTTCCAGTATAATAATTTACTTGCAAAAGTCTGCCATTTACGGCAGACTTTTTCATATACATATAATTTAGGGGGAGTATCATCATGCGCGTTCAAATTATAGGAGCTGGCGCTGTCGGAATGCTGGTGGCGAGTTTTTTTGCCGATGCAGGTCATGATGTAACGTTAGTTTGCAGAAGACGAGCGCAAGTACTCAGTTTAAATGAAAAGGGACTTACACGAGTGAATGTTGATGGTTCTCTAAAGGTAAATTTCGTTAATGCTTCAGAAATAGTTAATGCTGAAAGTGACTTATTAGTCATTGCAGTAAAATCTGGTCAATTACAAGAAGTGATGGCTGTTTTGCCACTGGATATACCTATGCTATTTTTGCAAAATGGAATGGCGCATTTAGATGTAGTCGAATCAATGAATTTGGAACAGGTTGTTTTTGGCTCAGCTCAATTTGGTGCGATGCGTGATGGGGATACTAATGTAATACATCGAGGAATCGGTGTGCTGAAAGTTGCTTCGACAATGCAAGGAAATCGCATGTTGGAAATGATTAGCGAGTTGTCTAATGCTCTGTTCCCTGTGACTGTAGAGCGAGATGTAGAGCAAATGTTATTTGAAAAAGCGCTATTAAATTGTTTTATTAATCCGCTTACAGCCTTGTTACAAGTGAAAAATGGACAGCTTATTGAAAACCCTAGTGCTTATACACTATTAAAGCAATTGTATGGAGAAATGGTACAGGCGTTTCCAAAAGAGTGTGTTCGTTTTGAAATGGTGGAGGAGTTGTGCTTGAAGACGTCGGGAAATACATCTTCTATGTTAGCGGATCACTTAGAGAAAAGGCGTTCAGAAGCGCCATCAATTGTAGGGGTTGTACTACAAAAGGCTCGAAATAATGGCTCCCAAATACCGACTTTAAATACTTTATATCAATTAATTCTTGCGAAGGAGAAGGAAGGGGGCTTCTGGTAATGCCAGTAATCAATAGTTTGGTAGTGTTCCTTTTGATATTTCCGTTCGTGTTTACAATAGTGACGGCAATAAGTTTGCGGAAATTTGGGTTTAATAAAGAGAAGTCATTTGGCTATGCAGCGGATTTTACTACACCGTTATTTTTCATTGCTATTCCGGTGATATTTAAAAGTATTTGGGATTTTTCGATTATAGCAATTTTCCTGACACTCACGTTAGGAATTTGTATTATTTTTACATATATTGATTGGCGTACGAAAAAAGAAATTGAAATCCCAGTGCTTTTGAAAAAAATATGGCGTGCTTATTTTTTGCTGTTTTCTAGTCTTTATGTAATTATTATGGTCGTTGGCTTTATTAGTTGGATGATTACGTACATGACTGGTTAAAATTGATAAGCATTTTCTTTTTCATTACATAGAGAAGCGTATACAATTAACCTATATTCGAGATAAAATAGATTGTTGATAAATTGTAACTTTTTTCAATGAGGTTTTTGACACATAGAGGCCTTGTTAATGTCGGATGTTGTCACATTCGGTTCGTTACAGATATATAGCTGTACGTTAATGCAAGGTGAATTTTACTAGAGATAGAAGTAGAGGAGTTATTTTGATGAAGCTGGAACAAATTCAATTACCAGTGACAAATCGTTTACTTGCAGACTATATTGCAAATGAGCAGGCGATTTTACCTTTTTTTGAATACCGTTTAGAAAATAATGTTTTTGAAAAGCGTGCAGAGTATTTAAAAACGAAAGAATATAAATATGGTGAGCTTGCATCTGTCATCCGTACGTATATGCAACCTTTTGGTATTTCGGAGGCCGTTGAAAAAAATCTGCTTTCGTTAGCAGACGGTGCGTTTGCGATTGTCGGAGGTCAACAAGCAGGAATTTTAACTGGACCTCTCTACTCTGTTCATAAAGCAATTACGACTGTTCTTTTAGCGGACGAGCAACAACGTAAGTTAAATATTCCAGTCGTTCCATTATTCTGGATTGCTGGTGAAGATCATGATATCGAAGAAATTAATCATACGTATACAATCGTAGAACAACAATTAAAAAAGCGCGTGTATAGTAAGCGGTCAAATAAAAAGTTAATGGCTTCAGAAGCAATATATGATAAACAAGAAATGACGCGTGCAATTCGTCAAATCTTTGCTGATTTCGGTGAAACTGCATACACAGATTCACTATTAGCGGGTGTATTAAATCATGTAGAAAAAGAAAACACGTTTACAGGCTTCTTTACGGCATTAATGAATGAATTGTTTGGGGCATACGGTTTATTGATGATTGATGCAGCTTACCCGGCGTTTCGCGCGTTTGAAAAAGAGTATTTTTTGAAAATCATTGAGCAAAGCGAAGTGATTTCTAAAGTAGTTGTGGCGAAAGAAGCGGATTTGCAAAACGCAGGGTATGGGAAACCGATCGAAGCTTCTTTAAATAATGCAAACCTGTTTTATGTAAAAGATGGCGAACGATTTTTATTGGAGTGGCATGAAGGGGTTGCTAGAAATACAACCGTACCTGTTGCATTCACAAAAACCGAATTAATTGAACTGGCAAATAATCATCCTGAATGCTTAAGTAATAATGTTGTTACACGCCCGCTTATGCAAGAGATGACAATACCTGTTTTATCATTCGTGGGCGGACCAGGGGAGTTGGCATACTGGGCAACTTTAAAACCAGCATTTGAGATATTGCAATTGAAAATGCCGATTTTCACACCACGTTTGCATATTACACTTGTTTCTCGTAAAGCGCAGGCGATTCTTGATACGCAAAAATTGACAGTATTAGAAGTCATGACGGGTCAAGTTGAACAACAATTGAAGGCTTTTATTGAGTCGATTCAAGATGAAGAAGCACAGCTAAAAATACTAAAAATGCAAAATACATTAACCGCTCAATATGAGGAACTACTAGCGCATATGCAAGCAATGGATGTAAAAATTGACCATCTAGTCGAACGCAATGAAAAATATCATTATACGCAATTTGATTATTTGCGAAAGAAAATTGCGGAGCAACTTGAATTAAAGCATGCTGTGAAGATTAATCAATTTAAACGACTTCAAAATGAACTACTTCCGTTTGAAGGGCTACAAGAGCGAAACTTTAATCCGTATATGCTATTAAATGAATATGGTCAGACATTAATTGACGAGCTACTAGCATCCGATTTGAAGTTAAATACCTACCACAACGTTCTATATCTCTAATAAAAAGAGTTATCTCACAATGGGGTAACTCTTTTTTGCGTATATTTTACTAGTTTGTAAAAAGCCATACTAGCCTATTTTCATAATTACCAGTTACTCCCTAATTATTTTTTTAAAAAAGTGGTGGAATGTGGGGGGATGTGGTACATTATTTAGTAAAGTGGGGTGAGTAGCATGTTCATGGGGGAATATCAACATTCCGTTGACACTAAAGGTCGGTTAATCGTACCAGCAAAGTTTCGTGACGCTCTAGGAGAGTCGTTTGTGATAACTCGTGGTCTCGATAACTGCTTATTTGGTTATCCTATGGATGAATGGCGAAAACTCGAAGAAAAGCTTAAAAGTTTACCTATGACGAAAAAAGATGCACGTGCTTTTGCGAGATTCTTTTTCTCTGGGGCTACAGAAGTTGAGATAGACAAGCAAGGCCGAATTAATATTCCATCTACTTTACTACAACACGCTAATCTTGAAAAAGAGTGCGTCGTGGTAGGTGTATCGAGTAAGATTGAAATTTGGGCAAAAGATGCTTGGGAAAACTATTTCAATGATGCTGAGCTTTCGTTTAATGAAATAGCAGAAAATATGATTGGCTTTGATTTTTAATTAATTAATTAGCCTAAAGGGAGAGACAACATGTTCGATCATACAACCGTATTATTAAAGGAAACTGTTGATGGATTGAACATCAATCCTGATGGTATCTATGTAGACTGTACACTAGGTGGCGCAGGCCACAGTGAATATTTAGTACAACAACTATCATCTAGAGGTCGTTTAATTTGCTTCGACCAGGACACAACAGCAATTGAAAATGCAAAAATTCGTTTAGCCGATTATTTAGATCGTGTAACATTTGTGCATTCAAATTTCAGATATTTAAAAGAAGAGCTAAATAAATTAGACATACAAGAGGTTGACGGTATTCTTTATGATTTAGGTGTTTCATCACCTCAATTAGATACCCCAGAACGCGGGTTTAGCTATCATAATGATGCACCTTTAGATATGCGTATGGATCAAACTTCAGAATTAACAGCATTCCATGTAATTAATGAGTGGGCGTTTAATGATTTAGTGCGTATTTTCTTCCGTTACGGAGAAGAGAAGTTTTCGAAGCAAGTGGCGCGTAAAATTGAACAGGCACGTGAAAAAGCTCCGATTGAAACGACAGCAGAGCTAGTGGAATTAATTAAAGAGGGTATTCCGGCAGCGGCACGCCGCAAAGGTGGACATCCTGCAAAACGTATTTTCCAAGCAGTTCGTATCGCAGTAAATGATGAGCTAGGTGCAGCGGAAGACTCTTTAACAGAAGCAATTGAAATGATTAAAGTGGGCGGACGCATTAGTGTAATTACATTCCATTCATTAGAAGATCGTTTAACAAAAACGATTTTCAAAGAAGCATCATCATTACCTGATTTACCACCAGGATTACCTATCATTCCAGATCATTTAAAACCAATCTTAAAATTGATTAGTCGTAAACCGATAGTTCCGACAGAAGAGGAGCTAGCAAATAATAATCGTTCACGTTCAGCGAAGTTACGTATCGCTGAAAAGATAAACGATAAAAGGACGTGAGTAGATGGCGCTCAAGAATCGTATACATTATGTAGAACAGCAACCATTAACCCCAACTCGTAATCAAAATCCGCAAAAATCACCTCGAGTGAGTAAGCGGAAGTTGATTACGAAACAGGAAAAGTTTTTATACCTGGCTTTTCTTGTAGTAGTGGCAGTGATGGCTGTTATGGTTTTGCATAAGCAGGGAGAAATTCAAACAACGACATTGGAGATTCAAAAATTTGAATCGAATATTAGTGAAATTTCAAAGCAAAATGTAGATTATAAAGTCCAAGTTAGTGAGAAATCAACGTTTGAGCGTATTATGGCTAAGGCGAAAGAGCGTGGCCTGACATTAAATGAAAAAAATGTGAAGGTAGTGCCAGGCGAATGAAAAAGAAAAATCCTCGAATCCAAGTAGGAGCACTCCTTATGTTTTTCATATTTGGAGTGCTCTTTTTGGCATTAATAAGTAGAATTGCATTTATCCAAGCCACGGGTGAAGTAAATGGGCATGAGCTTGCAGTTGAAGCTGCAAATAAATATCAACGCCAGAGTACATTGACAGCAGATAGGGGCAAAATTATTGATCGGAATGGTCAAATTATTGTTGAAGATACAGTAAGTTATAAAGTTGTTGCAGTTGTTCGTTCGTCAGTTACAACTAATCCCAAAAAACCTCGACATGTAACAGATGCGCAATATACTTCTAGCGCACTCGCTGAAATACTACCACTAGATCAAGCCCGTATTTATGAGATATTAACACGTGATGGGGATCCATATCAGGTTGAATTCGGAAATGCAGGTCGCGGTTTAAGTTATGAACAAAAAAGTCAAATAGAACAGCTAGAATTACCGGGAATAGTAATAACGAGCGAGAAAAAGCGATTTTATCCAAATGGTTCATTTGCCGCTTATTTAATTGGTTTTGCACAGAAGGTTGAAACGGACGGTGTAGAAACGACGGTAGGTAAGATGGGGCTTGAGCAAACGTATAATGAGCAGCTGACAGGAATCGATGGCAAACTTAAATATAAATCTGATGTAAGGGGCTATCTCTTACCTAGTAGCGAGAAAATGGTAGAGCCCGCACAAGATGGCAATGATATTTATTTAACAATCGATAAAACGATTCAAAGCTTTTTAGAAGATGCGATGTCGCGCGTCGAACAAGAATATGAACCAGAATCAATGATGGCCATTGTGTCTAATCCTAAAACTGGAGAAATCTTAGCGATGTCACAGCGCCCGACGTTTGACCCGACAACGCGTGAAGGGCTAGATGCGAGTTGGTTAAATGAAACGATTGAAAACGTCATAGAACCGGGTTCAACAATGAAAACATTTACGGTTGCGGCGGCTATCGAGTCAGGTAATTGGCATCCGAATGCAACCTATCAATCAGGTAGCTATCGATTACTTGATAGAAAGATTAACGATCATAATAATGGTAAGGGCTGGGGAACTATTACATATTTAGAAGGATTTCAACGTTCTTCAAACACAGCAATGGCGCATCAGCTTGAGATTATGGGTTACGATACCTTAATTGATTATTTAGGTCGTTTTGGCTTTAATGAAAAAACAGGTATTGATTTACCAAAGGAAACTTCAGGTACGATTTTATCGAAATATCCATCGAATGTATTAACAACTTCGTATGGTCAAGGTTCAACAGTTACACCTATCCAGTTAATGCAAGCGTTTAGTGCAATCACAAATGAGGGCCAAATGATGCAACCGTACGTGATTGATAAAATTATTAATCCTAATACGGGTGAACTTATTTTACAATCAGAGCCTGTAGTAAAAGGCAATCCGGTTTCGGAAGATACAGCAAATCAAGTGAAGCAACTGCTTGCATCGACCGTTACTTCTGAAGCAGGGACAGCCAAACGATTCGCGCTTGACGGCTATGATGTAGGCGGGAAAACAGGTACAGCGCAAGTCCCTGAAAAAGGTACGGGTAAGTATGCAAATGGTAAAAATGAATTTCTTTTTTCATTTTTAGGAATGGCTCCTGTAGAGGATCCACAATTAATCATGTATGTATCAGTTACTAAGCCGAAATTGAAAGGTTCGGAACAGGGTTCAGATCCAGTTTCTCAAGTTTTTAAATCGGTGATGCAAAATAGCTTAATGTATTACAATATAAAACCACAAGATACAGCAGAGGTGGTCCTTACGGAATTAGCAAATTACGAAGGGAAGTCAGCTGAAGCTATTTCGATAGAATTGTCGAATTATGGCATTCAATCGGTGATTATTGGGGAAGCAGGTAATGTATCATTGCAGTATCCACAGCAAGGGTCCATGTTAACGAAAGGCAATATGGTCTTTTTAAAGACAACAGGTACAAATTATGTGCCTGATTTTACAGGATGGTCCTTACGAAATGTCCTTGTCTATAAACAATTATCAGGCTTACCTATTGAAATTGTTGGTGAAGGTTATGTTTCGAGTCAAAGTGTTTCACCACAAACGATTATAACGGATGACTCACCAATCGTTGTGAAATTGATGACGCCTGAACAACAATTCAAATCTACACCTATAGAAGAAGAGCTTGATGAAGAACTACCGGAAGAATAACGAGCCTTTTTGAATAGAAGTCCACTTCATAACATACTTTGATTAAAAACGAGGTGTGTACTTGTGAAGTGGATTTCCATAAATTCAATCGCTCGTTTAAAAGTGGCACTGCTACTTTTTTTTCTGCTATTTTTAGCGATTGTTTTGCGGTTGTTTTATATTCAATTTTTTGAATATGGATCTTTATCTGAAAAAGCGAAGCAAAATTGGGATAGAGAAATTCCCTTTGTGGCAGAACGAGGGTTGATTACAGACCGTGAAGGTACAGTTTTAGTGACAAATGAGCTAGCGCCAACCATTTATTTTATGCCTGCTCAAAATAAAGAAATCGAGGACGTAGCAGTAAAGTTAAGTGATTTATTAGGCATGTCTAAAGAGAATTTATTAGAGCAACTACAAAAAAAAGCTTATATGACTAAAATCTATCCTCAAGGAAAAAATATTTCAAATGAAGTGGCGAAAGAAATTTCTGAATTAAATATTCCAGGTATATATGTAGCGGTGGATTATAAAAGATACTATCCTCATGGTACAATGCTTGCTAGATTATTAGGCTTTACGGGTACAGATTATATAGGATTAAGTGGGATTGAATATGCTTATAATGATGTGTTAACGAGTAAAACTCATGCAATTCGAATGTATACAGATGCCAAAGGGAAACAGTTACCTCATGTGCAAACAGAATGGTTAAGTGGTGAAGAAGGTGCGACAGTCCAATTGACGATTGATGCGGAAATTCAGCAAGTCGTTGAACGTGAGTTAAGTCAGGCGATGATAAAGCATGATGCAGATCAGGCACTCGCGATTGCTGTGAATCCAAAAAATGGAGAAATTGTTGCGCTTTCTAGCTATCCAACCTATGACCCAAGTGATTTTCGAACAGTCGGACCAGAGATTTATAATCGAAATTTACCAGTCTTCATGACCTATGAACCTGGCTCAACGTTTAAAATAATTACATTAAGTGCGGCGATTGAGGAAGATGTTATTGATTTACATGAAGAACATTTTCATGATCCCGGCTTTGCGCTTGTAGAAGGCGCTAGACTGCGTTGTTGGAAGAGGGAAGGGCATAAAGATCAAACATTCCTTCAAGTTGTTGAAAACTCTTGTAACCCAGGTTTTATAGAAATGGGGCAACGTGTGGGTTCAGAAAAACTTCTCGACTATATAAAGGCATTTGGCTTTGGTGAATCAACGAATTCAAAAATTGCAGGGGAAGCGAAAGGTATTTTATTTTCTGAAGAATCATTTGGTCCAGTTGAACACGCGACCACTTCTTTTGGCCAAGGGATTTCTGTTACACCGATTCAACAAGTTCAGGCTGTAGCGGCTGCGATAAACGGGGGGCTTCTTTATGAGCCATCCATTGTTAAGTCGATAATTGACCCTGAAACAGAGGAAGTGATTTATGAGCATGAGCCTGTTATGAAAAGGCAAGTGATTAGCGAAGAAACATCTGCACAAGTTCGAGGTACCTTGGAATCGGTTGTTGCGAATGGATCGGGTCGTCAAGCGTTTCGCGATGGACTGCGAATTGGTGGGAAAACGGGAACTGCACAGAAGGTTGAGAATGGCAGGTATAAGCAAAATGATTATATCGTTTCCTTTATTGGATTTGCTCCAGCTGACGACCCGCAGTTACTTGTATACGTAGCGATTGATAATCCAAAAAGTAATCTTCAATTTGGGGGTGTTATCGCTGCACCAATTGTTGGAAATATTATTGAGGAAATGGCAACTCGTTATCAGATCCCACAATCAACGACGCAAATTGAACGGAAGTATGTATGGGGCGATCCATTAACCATCCGTAACCCAGATTTGATTGGGAAAAGTGTAGATGAAATTTTACAGCAGCATTATCCATTTCAAATACAATGGTATGGTACGGGTAGTAAAGTATCTGAACAACTACCAAAGCCAGATGTTCTCTTACTTCAAGATGAAATATTACATTTATATTTATCAGATTAAAATTATGCAATAACCCTTTTAAATTCCGTTTAAAACAACTATTATAATGAATGACATATACAAGGGAACTAAGGAGATTTAATCATGACAATTGGAATGACAATTACCACTCTGGCTGTTGCTTTTATCGCGACAGTAATATTAGCGCCAATCGGAATCCCGATACTACGCCGATTAAAATTCGGTCAAAGTATTCGAGAAGAGGGGCCACAATCACATATGAAAAAGGCAGGCACTCCGACAATGGGGGGCTTAATCTTTATTGTATCAATTATTCTTACAACAATTGTTGTTGGGACGATGGAAGAATTATTTACTACTCAAACAATCGTTTTATTATTAGTGTTCATCGGATTTGGAGTTATTGGCTTCCTTGATGATGGATTAAAAGTTATTTTCAAACGGAATCTAGGCTTGACTTCTTTACAAAAATTAATCGGTCAAATTGTGATTTCAATCGCTGCCTATTTATTATTACAACTTGGTACGTTTGAAACTACGATTGCGATTCCATTAACGGATTGGACAATTGATCTAGGCATATTTTACGTAGCCTTCCTTATTTTCTGGCTTGTTGGATTTTCAAATGCAGTTAATTTAACAGATGGATTAGATGGCCTCGTTTCAGGAACGGCATCAATTGCTTTTGCAGCATTCGGTGTAATAGCTTTATTCAACGAACAAACAGATGTTGCCTTATTCGCATTTGCGGTAACAGGTGCATTATTAGGATTTCTTGTATTCAATGCAAATCCTGCCAAAGTATTTATGGGCGATACAGGTTCACTAGCATTAGGAGGAGCACTTGCGATGCTTTCGGTTTTAACGAAATCGGAATTAATGCTTCTTGTAATTGGGTTAGTATTTGTAATTGAAACACTTTCAGTTATTTTACAAGTCGGCAGCTTTAAATTACGCAAAAAACGTATTTTTAAAATGAGCCCTATTCACCATCATTTTGAGCTATCAGGATGGTCTGAATGGAAAGTAGTTATTGTATTTTGGTCAACTGGACTAATTGTTGCATTATTAGCTGTTTTAGCGGAGGCGTTACTATGATTCAATATAGCGGATTAGAGCATAAAAAGGTATTAGTATTAGGGTTAGCTAAAAGTGGTGTAGCAGCAAGTGAGCTATTACATGAGTTGGGTGCATTTGTGACTGTAAACGATGCAAAACCATTTGATGCAAATCCAGAAGCGCAAGGACTTTTAGCAAAAGGTATTACGGTTATTTGTGGTCGACATCCAGAAGATTTATTGGATGAAGGTTTTGAATTAGTCGTAAAAAATCCAGGGATTAAATATAGCAATCCTATCATTTTGGATGCGATTGGACGCGGAATTCCGGTTGTGACTGAAGTTGAACTTGCTTATTTAGTAAGTGAAGCGCCGTTTATTGGAATTACCGGATCGAATGGTAAGACGACAACAACGACAATAATTTTTGAAATGTTAGCTGCCGATAATAAAGCACCGTTAATCGCAGGAAACATCGGCACAGTAGCATGTGGCGTTGCGCAAAAGGCGACAAAAGATAATACAATTGTAATTGAATTATCTTCATTCCAATTAATGGGTACACAGCAATTCAAGCCAAGAATTTCAATTTTAACGAACCTTTATGAAGCGCATTTAGATTATCATGGCACGTTTGAAGACTATGCGGAAGCGAAATTCGGTGTAACACGTAATCAAACGGCTGAGGATTATTTTATATACAATGCAGACCAAGAGATTGTACGTCAGTATGCAGCACGTTCGAATGCCACTAAAATTCCCTTCACAACGCAGGGGAGAGCAGAGCAGGGAATTAGCGCGGATGAAAATATTATTTATTGGAATGGCGAGGCAATTATTGAACGTAAGATCATTGCATTGCCAGGCATGCATAACTTAGAAAATATTTTATGTTCAGTTGCAGCAGCATTACTATCAGGGACATCAATAGAGGCAATAAAACAAGTATTACAAACGTTCTCAGGCGTACGTCACCGCATGCAATTTGTGCGTGAATGGCAAGGAAGAAAAGTATATAACGATTCAAAGGCCACGAACTGCTTAGCAACGAAGAGTGCATTAGAAGCATTTGAAGCACCAATCGTTTTATTAGCGGGTGGGCTTGACCGTGGACATTCATTTGAAGAGCTACGTGCATCAATGAAAAATGTAAAAGCAGTCGTTGCATTTGGTGAAACAGGCCTACGCTTTATTGAATTTGCAAAATCTTGCGGCGTTGAGCAAGTAGTAGCCTCAATAAATGTAGAAGATGCAGTGACATACGCGGCAAATTTATCGGATGAAGGCGATGTTATTTTATTATCACCTGCAAGTGCAAGTTGGGATCAGTATGACAGCTTTGAAATTCGCGGAGACGCGTTTATCGAGCGAGTAATGAAACTTAGCTAAAAGGAAGGATAGTGCAGCTGCGTTTAGGAGCAAAGCAAGTGTTTTTTGGTTGCGCCATGTTATTGACGATTATTGGCATATTGTTTGTTTATTCAGCAAGTGATTATTGGGGTAAGGTTCATTATGTAGATCAAACGCCATTTTACGTGAAACAGCTTATTTATGCATGTGCTGCACTCCTTTTATTTTTTGCAATTGTTCGAAGTAAGGTCAAATTTACACTTAAGACAGTGTTTTGGATTTATCTTGTTTCAATTGTTCTGCTTATTTTGGTGCTTGTACCAGGAATCGGGTTGTTGAGAAATGGTTCAAGAAGTTGGATTGGTATCGGTGGATTAACAATCCAGCCTGCTGAAATGGCGAAACTTGCAACTTTACTTTATTTGAGTAAGGTTATAGCAGATCGGCCAAGTGGGAAGTCGATTATGCAATGGCGCCATTTGATAATAATAGTTATTCCAACAGTGCTCATTATGCTACAACCGGATTTTGGTGCAGTCTTTTTATTAGTTGTGACGAGTTTATTTTTATTGTTTATTAGCCGCTATCCGATAAAGATTTTTATGATTATTTTAGCGGTTGGAACAGGGTTGTTAACTGCATTGATTATTTCTGCTCCCTATCGATTAAAGCGTATTACAGCCTTTTTAAATCCGTGGGAGGACCCTTTAAATAGTGGTTTCCAGGCGGTTCAATCATTGTTAGCGATAGGACCCGCAGGTTTTTTTGGACATGGCTTTTTAAAAAGTAGACAAAAGTATTTATATTTACCAGAGCCGCAAAATGACTTTATTTTTTCAATTATTTTAGAAGAAATGGGCTTTATCGGTGGGTTCGTACTTGTGCTTATTTTTGCGTGCTTTTTAGCAAGTGGTTTTTACTTAGCGAAAAAAAGTAAGGAAAGATCGGTTTTTTACATGATTTCGTCATTAACAGCTTTAATTGGCATTCAAACAATTTTAAATATGGGCGTAGTGGTGGGGTTATTTCCTGTAACTGGTGTAACATTGCCGTTCATTAGCTACGGTGGTACATCTTTGCTCTTCGTTTGGATTGCAGTGGCCATCATATTAAAATTAGCAAATATAGAAAATAGGAGGCGATAACGAAATGGAAAAATTGATTGATATCACAGATCGTGTTCCTACTAGAAGACGTAAAAGGAGAATGCGAACGAACATTAAATTTACGGTTTTAATTACAATTTTTTTAATGTGTATTTTCTTTCTACTCTATTTCCAGTCGTCTTACAGTAAGATAAATGAAATTAAGATTTCAGGTAATGTACTTTTTTCCTATGACCAATACATAGAGCTAATTGACATCGAAGAAAATCAATCGATGTGGAGTTTTAAACCAGAGGAACTTGAAAAAAGTATTTTACAATTAAAATGGATAAAGTCTGCTACTGTTGAAAGAGACTGGTTAACTACTGTTTCTATAACAATTAAAGAGTCACCAAAGGTAGCTTACATTGCGGAAGATAATACATTTTACCCGATACTTGAAAATGGGTATGTTTTTATAGAGGAACTAAGTAATTTACCAATTGATGCACCAGTATTCTTGCAATTTGAGGATGAGGAAGTACGTAAGCGTCTATTAAAGCAATTAGCCAAGCTAAATCCTGAAGTATTAGCGTTAATTTCTCAAATTAATGCAGCGCCATCTTCCTCAGATCCATACTCCATTATTTTATATATGAATGATGGCTATGAAGTGCGAGCTGAAATTACCACATTAGCAAGTAAATTGAATTATTACCCATCCATCATTGCGCAAATCGAACAAGAGGAGCAATTTGAGAAGGGGATAATCGATATTGAAGTTGGGTCCTATTATCGTCCCTATTCAGGTGAGTACGCTTCACTTGAAATCGACGTATTAGAAGAAGGACAAGTGAATGACGAATCTGAAGGTGTTGATGAAGATGTCGAATAAAGGTCCTCTTATATCGAAAAAGTATTTCACGTTATTAATCGTGTGTATCATTACTGGGTTTATTATCGGTTTCTCATATAATTTATCTAAAGATAATCGTGCGGTAGGGAATATTTTATCCAATGAATATCAGCAGGAAAATATGTACCGCCAGCAATTAATTTCACAGCAAGAGCGCAACAAGGAATTATCGGATGAGCTACATACATTGGAGGAGAAAGTTCGTCAATACGAGCTAGATCTTGCATCGGATGAAACGCAATATGAAGAAATGTTAGAGAAAGCAAATGATTTAAGACTTTTATTAGGTCATTTACCTGTATCTGGTGAAGGTATACGTGTAAAGCTTGAAGATGGGGAATATGACCCGTTATCCACAAATCCAAATGATTATATTGTTCATGAAAGTCACATATTTAAAGTGATTACTGAAATGAAAATAGCAGGAGCGGAAGGTATCTCCATAAATGGTCAACGTTTAACTGCAAAATCCTACATTGTTTGCAATGGGCCTGTCATAAATGTCGATGGCAAGCAATATCCGGCACCATTTGTGATTGAAGCAATCGGCAATAAAGATACGTTAGCTACTTCTTTAGAAATTAATGGAGGCGTAATGGATCAATTATTAAATGATCGCATTATTGTTACCGTAGAAAAAAGTGATAAGGTCCAATTGTCTTCGATAAATGAAGAAGGCTAATAAATGGTTTATGAGGTGATATGATTGACTAAAAAAATGTATATGCACATAACAATCGTATCGTTCATTATTGGCTTTATGCTATTTGTTCAATATAATACAGTGCAAAATCCAACAATACGTGACACAAAAGATATATGGGAAATCCGAAGTGAATTAGCAGAGGAACAAAAAACACATTCAGAGTTACTGAATTCAATACGCTCTGTTAATGAAACCATTTCAAAATACGAGGACGACGATTTAACAAGTCCCCAACAAATTTTAGAGGACACAGTTGATGAACTTCAAATTCAGATTGGTGAGAAATCGGTTAGTGGTCCGGGATTAATAATTGATATCGAGCCCTCAAAAGAGGTTGTTTATTTCGGTTATGAAGTGGAATCAATCCCACCGATGCTATTAATTCGATTAATAAATGAATTAAATCGTAATAATGCAGCGTATATCGAAATTGGTGGGGAAAGGATTACATTATGGTCTGCAATACGTGATATTAATAGTGAAACGACAATAAATGGACAAGTATTAGGTAAAGCCTCAACTCAAATTAAGGTAATTACGCAAACGGAGGAGCAGGCTCAAAGGTTATATAACTATTTGCTTGCATCAACTATTAGTGACAACTTTTATATAGATAATTTAAATTTCCATGTAAATGAAGTAGAAGAGAACTTAACAATTGAAACGACAAATGATGCCTTTAAAAATGCGTTTCTAGAGAAAAATGAATAGAGGGGTTAGCGTATGTGGTTACCATTTTTAGGGTTAATATTAGGTGTTGCGCTTGGTATTTTAACAGATATTCAAATACCCACTGTATATGAAAATTATTTGTCGATTGCTGTTTTAGCGGCGTTAGATACAATGTTTGGTGGAATCCGTGCGCAACTGCAGCAAGTGTATGATGATAAAGTATTTATTACAGGATTTTTCTTTAATATTGCTTTAGCAGCTGGTCTAGCATTTTTAGGTGTTTATATTGGCGTTGATCTTTATTTGGCAGCGATTTTTGCATTTGGGGTTCGACTTTTTAATAACATTGCGGTCATTCGACGCATCCTTATAACTAGATTTGATGAACGGTTTACAAAAAAACGAGAGAAAACTGAATAATATAGATGAATTTTGATTATATTCTTTATTTTACTTAGACATTAACGCAGAATTACAATAGAATAAACAGTAGGAGTATTTTTTAAGGGGGGTGCAAAGAGTTGAATCATCAAGATATTTATATTTCGCTAGATATAGGTTCATCTTCAATCAAGGTTTTGATAGGTGAAATGAGCAATGATCAACTGCACGTTATTGGAGTCGGTAGCGTTAAATCAAATGGTATTCGTAAAGGTACGATTGTAGATATAGATGCAACAGTCCAATCGATTAAAAAGGCTGTTGACCAGGCTGAACGTATGACGGGTATTAAAGCTACTCGAGTAGTACTAGGCGTACCCGCAAATCAAGTTGCACTTCAATCGGTTAAAGGCGTTGTAGCAGTAAATGGTGAAAATCGAGAAATTACAGACGATGATTTAGAGAGAGTGCTAGATTCAGCACAAGTAATGTCTATCCCACCAGAACGAGAATTAGTCAATTTACTTCCGAGTCAATACATTGTAGACCACCTAGATGGGATTAAAGACCCTCGAGGTATGATCGGTATTCGACTTGAAATGGATGGAACGCTTGTAACTACATCTCGCACTGTATTACATAATGTGCTACGTTGTGTAGAACGAGCAGGAATTGCAGTGCATGAGATTTATTTGCAGCCTTTAGCGGCAGGTACATATGCTCTTACCGAAGATGAAATCAATCAAGGGACAGCTTATATTGACTTTGGTGGAGGCTCGACAACAATTGCGGTCTTTAATGATGGCCAGTTAACTCATACGAGTGTTATTCCAGTTGGTGGAGATCATATCACGAAAGATTTATCAATTGTTTTAAAAACACCAACTGAACAGGCAGAAAAAATTAAGCAGCAATATGGACATGCATTTATTGACGATGCGTCTGATGATGAATTATTTGAAGTACCGGTAGTTGGTGCAGATACAACGGATCAATATAGCCAGCGATATATTTCAGAAATCATTAGTGTCCGTTTAGAAGAATTATTTGAATTAATTCTTGATGAACTTGCAAGAATGGGTGTTCACGATATCCCAGGAGGAATTGTTATTACTGGTGGAGTGACAAAGCTAGAAGGTGTTGCGCAACTTGCACGCCAATGTATGCAAAGTCGCGTCCGTGTTTATACACCGGATTATATTGGAGTACGTGATCCGGCCTATACGACTGCAGTTGGGTTAATTCGCTACGCTTACGATGAAGATAAATTTTACAACCGAGAGATAGCTAGTCAAACACCAGCTATGTCAAACTCAGTTGCATCATCTCCTTCAAAAAAACAAGCGTCGGTTTCGAATCAGAGAAATTCAGAATCGAAACCTAGTATGTTAGATCGAGCAAAAAACATAATTAATAATTTCTTTGAATAGAAAATAGTGTAGGAGGAAAACGCATGTTAGAGTTCGATATGAATATGGATGATCAGCTTGCTGTTATAAAAGTAATTGGTGTAGGTGGCGGTGGTAATAACGCCGTAAACCGAATGATAGAACATGGAGTTCAAGGTGTAGATTTCATTGCTGTTAATACAGATGCACAAGCTTTAAACTTATCTAAAGCAGAACATAAATTACAAATTGGTGGTAAATTAACACGTGGTTTAGGTGCAGGCGCAAACCCTGAAGTAGGGAAAAAAGCTGCCGAAGAAAGCCGTGAGCAATTAGAAGAAGTTTTACGTGGTGCAGATATGGTATTCGTAACTGCTGGTATGGGCGGAGGTACAGGTACTGGTGCAGCACCTGTTATTGCTCAAATCGCACGTGAATTAGGTGCTTTAACTGTTGGTGTAGTTACACGTCCATTCAAATTTGAAGGTCGCAAACGTCAAGGACAAGCAATCGGCGGTATTCAGTCGATGAAAGAAGCTGTTGATACATTAATTGTTATTCCAAATGATAAGCTTCTTGAAATCGTTGATAAATCAACACCGATGCTTGAAGCATTCCGTGAAGCAGATAACGTATTACGCCAAGGCGTACAAGGTATTTCTGACTTAATCGCAACACCGGGTTTAATCAACCTTGACTTTGCAGACGTAAAAACAATTATGTCTGATAAAGGCTCAGCGTTAATGGGAATCGGTATTGCTACTGGTGAAAATCGTGCGACAGATTCTGCTAAAAAAGCTATTTCTTCGCCGCTTCTTGAGACGTCAATCGACGGGGCAAAAGGTGTTATTATGAACATTACTGGCGGAGCAAACTTATCGCTTTATGAAGTTCAAGAAGCAGCAGATATTGTAGCTTCGGCATCTGATGAAGAAGTAAATATGATTTTCGGAGCAGTAATCAACGAAAGTCTAACAGATGAAATTATCGTTACAGTTATTGCAACTGGATTTATAGATGATATTTTAACGCTAGATGCTCGTCCACAAACAGTTCGCCCGATATTAAACAGTGCTCGTCAGCAATCAGGTACATCTTCAGTGTCATCACCTGTTCAGCAACCTGTGTATAAAGAGCCAACTGTACAAGAGCCAGTGCGTCAATCAGCACCTGTTGTACAAGAAGATACGTTAGAGATTCCAACATTCTTACGTAACCGTAATCGTAATCGCTAATATAAATTGGCTATCCTCCAAACAGATGGGGACAAGCTTTCAAATAAAATAGAGTAGATATGTGAATGAATTTCACATGTCTGCTCTATTTTTTTGTTTTGCCGTTTTTGTCGATTTTAAACTTAATTTCTCGATGAAAACTTCGAGCTTTTCTCCGCGTTCTGACAATTTTCTGAGTGCTACTTTGATAACCTTTTTTTAGGAGGAGTATATGGGGGCTGAACTTTATATATTAATTAGCATGCTTTATCAATTTGCCATTTTAAATTTTGTTAAACGCTATATTAAGGCGATTCGATCCTACCCGTTTCAATTGCTAGCTTGTTTCATGGGTAGCTTAATTACCGTATTTTCACTGCCTACTTTTTTATCATTTTCAATTAGCTATTTAGTGTTTATTACGATTGCTTTCCCAAGACATGTATTTATGAAGGCGTTCTTCACTTGCTTTGCAGTGGGCTGTTTTCTAGGAGGAGTAATCTTAGGAGTTGCAGAATTTTGGCCACAGCAAATGCAAAATCAAGTGCTATTTTTTATTATTTTAAGTGGCGTAACGCTTCTAATTCTAGCCAATCATCTTAAAAAAATTAAATTGCATTCAATACAAGAGCGATTTATTCAATCCTATACGATTGAAATTGCGCAAATTCAATGGAATTTAACAGGCTATATCGATACGGGAAATGAATGTGAGGAAATACTAAGTGGTGCACCTGTAAATTTTATACAAATGAAGAGTATACAACAGGAGTTGCCTTTTCGTATAAAAGAGGGGCTTGAAAAGTGGGATAAGAAAACGCCATATAACCTCCAAATGTTTGACCAAAGAGATCATAAAAACATTCGTTTTGTTACGGTGCAAACGATTTCGAACACGCAGCAAATTGCATTAGCATTTCGCGGTAAAATAATCATTTCATCGCAACAATTTGAAGACTGCTACTTTGTATTTGTTCAAGATGTGCAAGCCTTTCCTGGTCATGCACAAATGCTTCTCCATGTATCAATGCTTTCGAATTTACAAACAAAAGGGGGATAATGGTTGATTCAAAAAGTTTATCAATTTTTTTATCGAATTCTACGCAGGTTTTCGCGCAAAAACACATACTATATAGGAGGCCAGGACTCATTGCCAATACCATTGACGAGGGAAGAAGAAGTAGCTGTTGTTGAAGCATTTATCTCAGGTGATAATCGTGCACGTGATTTATTAATTGAAAGAAATTTACGTCTCGTTGTTTATATCGCTAGACGTTTTGATAATACACAAACGCCAATAGAGGATTTGATTAGTATTGGTTCTATCGGGCTGATTAAAGCGATTGAAACGTTTAATTTAGATAAAAATATAAAGCTTGCAACGTATGCATCCCGTTGTATTGAAAATGAAATATTAATGCATTTGCGAAAAACAAGTCGAATGAAGGGCGAAGTTTCATTTGATGAGCCATTAAATTCAGATGCGGATGGGAACGAATTGCTACTGTCGGATATATTAGGGACAGAGGAGCATATTATAATAAATGATGTGGAACGAAAAATCGAGCGCCAAACAATGTTTCATGCAATTAATAAGTTGAGTCCACGTGAAAAATATATTATGGAGTGTCGATTTGGCCTGAACGGACATGAAGAAATGACGCAAAAAGAAGTGGCGGATCATCTTGGAATATCGCAAAGTTATATTTCAAGATTAGAAAAAAAAATAATTGTAGATTTGCGCGAATACCTGAATGAACCAATTATGTAGATGAAGGAAATGGAAAAACTTGAGACGCATATTCTATCCGTTCTCGGACAAACTGATTGCAAATAGATTGTTCGGAGGGATTAAGTGATGCGTACAAAAGTAGAATTATGTGGCGTAGATACGTCCAAGTTACCGATACTAAAACATGAGGAAATGAAAAAGAAATTTGAACAATTACAAGCTGGTAATGAATTCGTGCGTGATGAGCTTGTAATATGTAATTTACGTCTTGTCCTTAGCCTTGTTAGTCGATTTGCATACCGCGGGGAACAGGCAGATGATTTATTTCAAGTTGGCTGTATTGGACTTTTAAAGGCAATTGATCACTTTGACTTAAAGCACAATGTTCGATTTTCAACATATGCTGTTCCAATGATTTTAGGTGAAATTCGTCGTCATTTACGTGACCATCATTCAGTACGCGTTTCAAGATCATTAAGAGATATTGCGTATAAGGCTATGCAGGCAAAGGAAGCCTTTTTAACGGAGCATTTAATAGAACCTACACTTGAGCAAATTAGTGAAATGATTTCGATTAAAACCGAAGATATATTATTTGCGCTTGATGCAATTCAAGATCCCGTTTCGTTGAATGAACCACTATATTCTGATAATGGTGATGCAATTTATATGTTAGATCAGCTTAAGGATACTGTATCAGAGGAACAATGGGTTATCTATTTATCGATTAAAGATAGTGTGGAAAAGCTAACGGAACGGCAGCAAGTAATAATTTCAAAACGTTTTTACTATGGAGAAACGCAGACAGAAATTGCACAATCACTGGGATTATCGCAGGCTCAAATTTCTCGTTTAGAGAAAAGTGCACTTGAATGTATTCAAAAAGATTATCAGTAGCGATGTTAAGATTGAGACAGATGATTTAAATTAAATGCTTAGGCAGAAGGGAGTCTCGTAAAGGTTTGAATTACGGGGTTCTCTTTTTGTTTTTAGATAGTGATCGTAAAAATAACATGTAGTGGAGGGATGTATTTGCGCTTTTCAACAGTGCAACAGAAGGAATTAATTGAGGTTGGGTCAGGCATATTTTTAGGATTTATCGTGGATGCGTTTGTGGATAAAGATTCTGGTGAAATTACCTACTTTTTAGTGGAACCCCCGAAAAAGTTTTATCAAATTTTTCAAGGAGAAGCGGATGTGAAGAAAGTTTATTTTCACCAAATAGTAACGATAGGGCAGGATGTTGTTTTAATAAGGTCAGATCAAGGATAACGTATGCAATACATTGATAAATCGAGTATACATTGATACAATGAAAGAAACTATTGTTGTAAAGTTGGGAAAAAAGTGGATACAATAAAAGAGAATCTAACTGAAATACAGGCAAATATCGAACGTGCGAAAAATCGATCACCGTATAAGCAAGATGTTCAAATCATTGCTGTCACAAAATCGGTTTCATTAGAGCGAACACAAGAGGCTTTTAGTGAAGGTGTTCTTCATTTAGGTGAAAACCGCCCTGAAGGCTTGGATGCAAAGTATGCGTACCTATCAACGGATGCACAATGGCATTACATAGGATCGCTACAAACAAGAAAAGTAAAACAAGTGCTTCCACTAATTGATTATCTTCATTCGTTAGACCGATTAAGTTTAGCTGAGGAAATTGAAAAGCGTGCTGAAGTGCCAGTGAAATGCTTTGTTCAAGTGAATGTGTCAGGTGAACAAACAAAGCATGGACTGAACGCAGACGAAGCGATTGAGTTTATTAAACAATTACAACCATTTTCAAAAATCCAAGTAATCGGTTTAATGACGATGGCCCCATTGACAGAAGATAGTGATATAATACGGCAAGTATTTAAAAATTTAAAGATGCTTCAACAGCAGGTAGTATCGTTAAATCTAGCGTATGCCCCTTGTAGTGAACTTTCAATGGGCATGTCGAATGATTATGAAATTGCGATTGAAGAAGGCGCAACATTTGTGCGAATTGGCACAGCACTCGTTGGCTAATGAAAAGGAGGAGTTTTGAATGAGCATTAAAAATATTTTTGATCGTTTCTTTGCCTTAGGGGATGAAGAGGAATACTATGAGCAGCAACATCAAAATGTCCCAACTCAAAGTCAAGAACAGCGTGTCCAAGTAAATGATTTAGAGCAATCGAAAAGACAGACAAAGAGGGACCGTCGAGTGGTAACAACTGAGACAACTGGAGTGAATAATGTTGTTAATCTACAAGTAGCAACGGCATTAAAAAATTCGAAAGTAGTATTAGTGGAGCCACGTGTTTACGCCGAAGCGCAAGACATTGCGGAAAATTTGAAAAATAAACGCGCAACAATTGTTAATTTACAACGAATTGATCGTGATCAAGCAATTCGAATCATTGATTTTTTAAGCGGTACGGTTTATGCACTTGGGGGAGAAATTCAACGAGTAGGTAATAATATTTTTCTTTGCACGCCAGATAATGTGGAAGTATCTGGAGAAATCTCGGAATATTTATATGAGGACAACATTCAATCATAGAGAGGTAATTTTATTTTATGGAATTTAATACGATTCAAAGTTTAGTAACAACACTATTTACGGTTTATCAATTCATGATTTTTGGATATATCTTAATGTCTTGGATACCAGCACTGAAAGAATCTTCTATTGGAGAAATACTTGGTAAATTAGTAGAACCTTATTTAGGTATTTTCCGCAAGTTTATCCCGCCAATCGGCATGATTGATATTTCGCCTATTATTGCATTATTTGCATTACGCTATATTATGATGGGCTTATTAATCGTTATTCAAAAAATTTATATTTTCTTTATGTAATAAATGTCCCTGCCATTGTGTGGGGATTTTTTAATGAAATTTATATGAAAGGAAGTCAATATGGAACATTTAATACAGCATTTCCGAAAAGATGAACAGGCTTTTATTGAACAAGCTATTGGCTGGCAACGAGAAGTAGAAGATCGCTACGCGCCAAAACTTACTGATTTTTTGGATCCACGCCAACGATTTATTGTCGAATCAATTACCTCGCAAAGTGAGGATTTAAAGGTTTTTGCAGAAGGGATTTTCGAGCAGCCTGAGCGACAGCGATTATTAATTGCACCGTCTTATTTAGCGCCGGTAAGTGAGGATTTTCAAATTACCATTTTTACAATTAATTATCCCACGAAATTTGTACAATTAAAGCATCCTGATGTTTTAGGGGCTTTGTTGTCTTTAGGACTTGAACGCTCAAAGTATGGAGATATTCGTGTGACTGAAAACACAATTCAATTTGCTGTCGCAGCAGAAATTGCGGATTATATTCGCGCTAACTTAACGAGTATTGGGAAAGTAAAGGTACACGCGGAAGAAGTTGCAGCAGGGGTGAAATTAATACAGCTTGAAGAAGAGTGGGTTGAAAAAAACTGCACGGTTTCTTCAATGCGTCTCGATGTTGTACTGGCAACAATTATAAATATTTCACGTCAAAAATCGCAAAGTCTCATTACTTCTGGAAAAGTGAAAGTGAATTGGACTGTACGTGAAAATACGAGTTTTGAATTGCAAGAAGGCGATATTTTATCTGTGCGTGGCTTTGGTCGAATGAAAGTAATTATGACAGAAGGACGTACAAAAAAGGATAAAATTCGATTACAAGTAGGCCATTTAGAGCAAAAATTGTAAAACAACGTAAAATTTCAATAATAATTAATGTCAAGACGTGTAGAAACCGATATAATGAAAGATACAAAATAACGTGTAAGGGAGAGTATAAAATTATGACATTATCACCTCTTGATATACATAATAAAGAATTTGCACGAGGTTTCCGTGGGTATGCAGAAGATGATGTAAATGAATTTTTGAATCAAATCATTAAAGATTATGAAATTATCTTACGTGAAAAACGCGAGCTTGAAGAGAGAGTAAAAACGATGGGTGAGCAAATGAAGCACTATAGCGCACTTGAAGATACTTTACAAAAGTCGATTGTTGTAGCGCAAGAAGCTGCTGAAGAACTTCGTCGAAACTCGCATAAAGAATCGCAGTTAATTGTAAAAGAAGCAGAAAAAAATGCAGATCGTATTATTAATGAGTCGTTAACTAAGGCTCGTAAAATTACAATTGAAATTGATGAGCTGAAAAAGCAATCAAAAGTATTCCGTAATCGTTTTAAAATGCTAGTGGAAGCACAATTGGACCTTTTAAGTACGGATGATTGGGATCATTTACTTGAATACGATGTAACGATTTCTGAAATTCAAAATCAATCACGTAAATCAGGACCGGTTATGGAAAAAGAACCTAATTTCTAATGCGAGAGACTTGACTGATGACACGCAATTTTCTATACTGAAAAATAAGTTATAAATTAAATGTAATGGCTTTGATGGAAACAGTAAGCTAAGTAAGTGGAAAAGCGATTCGAGGACGGTGTGAGCTCGGACGAACAAACTTTGCAGAAAATCATTCTTGAGCTAGCTCGCTGAAACCTTAGTAAGTGAGTTCGTATCCCGCTACGTTACAGCGGCTAAGAGGCAAGCTTTTTGAGCGTTGCAAATTAGGGTGGTACCACGAGCATATAGCTTCTCGTCCCTTTACCAGGGATGGGAGGCTTTTTTTATTTGACAAGGAACGATTGCATGAAAACTAGGAGGAACAATAAAATGGTAGAGTATAAAGAAACGTTATTAATGCCGAAAACAGATTTCCCAATGCGTGGTGGCTTACCAACAATGGAACCAGCTATGCAAGAAAAATGGAATGAAATGGACATCAATAAATTAGTGATGGAACGTACAGAAGGCCGTCCACACTTTGTGCTACATGATGGCCCTCCATACGCAAACGGTGACATTCACGTAGGGCACGCACTGAATAAAGTACTAAAAGACATGATTAACCGTCAAAAATCAATGACTGGTTTCCATGTTAACTATGTTCCAGGTTGGGATACACACGGTTTACCAATCGAGCAAGCATTAACGAACAAGGGCGTAAAGCGTAAAGAAATGTCAGTAGCTGAATTCCGTGAACTGTGTGAAAAATATGCATACGAGCAAGTTGCAAATCAAAGCAAACAATTCCAACGTTTAGGTGCACGTGGTGATTGGGCAAACCCATACATCACATTAAAACCTGAATTCGAAGCACGCCAAATCGAAGTATTCGGTAAAATGGCTGAAAAAGGCTATATCTATAAAGGGTTAAAACCAGTTTACTGGTCTCCATCATCTGAATCAGCATTAGCTGAAGCAGAAATTGAATACCAAGATGTGAAATCAGCTTCTATCTATGTTTCATTCGCGATTAAAGATGCGAAAGGTGTCGTACCGGCAGATGCTAAATTCATCATTTGGACAACGACGCCTTGGACATTACCAGCGAACTTAGGGATTTCATTAAACCCTGAATTTATCTATGCGGTAACACAAGTTGGCGAGAAGAAATTCATCGTAGCAAAAGAATTACTTGAAACAGTAGCAACTGCTCTTGAGTGGGAAAGCTATGAAGTAATTCAAGAAGTACAAGGGAAAGAAATGGACCGTATCGTTGCAGCGCACCCATTCTATGACCGTGATTCATTAGTAATGGTTGGTGAGCACGTAACAGCTGAAGCTGGTACAGGATGTGTACACACAGCACCAGGGCATGGTGAAGACGATTACAATATCGGTAAAGAATATGGTTTACCAGTTCTTTCACCTGTAGATAACCGTGGTTGTTATACAGAGGAAGCGCCTGGATTCGAAGGCATCTTCTACGATAACGCCAACAAAATGGTTACTGAAAAATTAAAAGAAGTTGACGCATTAGAAAAATTAAACTTCTTCACGCACTCATATCCACATGACTGGCGTACAAAGAAACCAGTAATCTACCGTGCGACACCTCAATGGTTCGCTTCAGTAGAAATGTTCCGCGATGAGCTATTAAAAGCTGTAGGCGAAACAACATTCACACCAGCATGGGGCGAAACACGTCTTTACAACATGATGCGTGACCGTGGGGACTGGGTAATTTCTCGTCAACGTGCATGGGGCGTGCCGATTCCAATCTTCTACGCAGAAGATGAAACACCAATCATCACACCAGAAACGATTGCACACGTATCAGCATTATTCCGTGAGCACGGATCAAATATTTGGTTCAAACTATCTGCAAAAGAATTATTACCAGAAGGCTTCACACATGCAGGTAGCCCGAACGGTGAATTCACAAAAGAAAACGACATCATGGACGTATGGTTCGATTCTGGATCATCTCACCAAGGTGTACTTGCTGAGCGCGGCATGCAGTATCCAGCAGACCTTTACTTAGAAGGATCTGACCAATACCGTGGCTGGTTCAACTCATCATTAATCACATCTGTAGCGATTAATGGCCATGCACCTTACAAAGGCTTATTATCACACGGTTTCGTACTAGATGGTGAAGGACGTAAAATGTCTAAATCACTAGGTAACACAATTGATCCATTAAAAGTAATGAATCAATACGGTGCGGATATTTTACGTATGTGGGTGGCATCAGTTGACTACACAGCCGATGTGCGTATCTCAATGGATATGATCAAACAAGTTTCTGAATCTTACCGTAAAGTACGTAACACATTACGTTTCTTACACGGGAACGTATCGGACTTCAATAATGCAACAGACCGCGTAGCTTACGCTGATTTACGCGAAATGGATCAATATATGTACATGCGCCTACAAGACGTGATTAAAACAGTTCGAGCGGCTTATGAACGTTATGAATTCGCAACAGTATACACAACAGTGAATAACTTTGTGGCAGTAGAATTATCTTCATTCTACCTAGACATCGCAAAAGACGTTGTATACATCGAAGGTACAGACAATAAAAACCGTCGTGCAATGCAAACTGTTATGTATGACACATTAATGGCGTTATTAAAAGTATTAACACCAATCATCCCTCACACGACAGATGAAATGTGGGCATACCTTGGCCAAGAAGAGGTATCAATTCAATTAACAGACTTCCCTGAAGCGGATGAGCAAGCGAACTTCGCTGAATTACGTTCGAAATGGGCTGGTATTATTGCGGTACGTAACGAAGTGCTTAAAGCATTAGAAGAAGCACGTAACGCAAAAGTAATCGGTAAATCATTAGAAGCGAAATTATCGATCTACGCTAATGAAGAAGTTGCTGCAGTACTTGCAGATTCAAACATCGACTTTGCTCAACTTTCAATTGTTTCAGCATTCCAAGTAGTTGGTGCGAAGGCGGAAGCTCCTGAAAATGCAATCGTTTTAGATAAAACAGCAATCGTTGTTGAAAAAGCAGATGGCGAAAAATGTGAGCGCTGCTGGACAATTTCTGAGACTGTAGGTTCAAACGAAGCACATGCAACATTATGTGTACGTTGTGCAACAGTTATAGAAAATTACTACGTATAATAGTTAAAAGAAAGCTATTGCTAGTTACTGGCAATAGCTTTCTTTATACATATTGATTTCTGAATAATGCGCTAATTATTGGGGGTTAGAAGGTGGAAGGGCAAGTTCGAATTGGGCAAACACCTGATACATTTTTGCAGGGGATAAAAGATTGTATCCCAACGCTGCTTGGCTATATTAGTATCGGATTGGCTTTTGGGGTGGTCGGGATTGCATCGGGTATTAGTGTGTTAGAGATATTTATGTTGTCGGTTTTTGTGTATGCGGGATCAGCACAATTTATTTTTTGCGGGCTGTATTTAGCAGGCGCACCAGTGAGCGCAATTGTGCTGACAATTTTTATTGTGAATTTGAGGCATTTATTAATGTCCCTCTCGATAGCGCCGTATTTCACAAAGTATTCGGCACTACGTAATATTGGATTTGGAACATTACTTACGGATGAAACATTTGGTGTGGCGATCGCAAATGGCTCTAAGCAAGGGCGATTAGGTGGCAATTGGATGGACGGGATGAATATTACTGCCTATTTGGTATGGATTGCTTCTTGTACGCTTGGGGGCGTACTTGGACAATGGCTACCTGATCCAAAAACTTGGGGATTAGACTATGCGCTTGTCGCGATGTTTGTGGCATTACTTGTGCTGACGTTATCGTTCGTGCCGAAAACTAAATTAATGCATTATTTGAAGCTGATTGCATGTATGGTTCTTATTTTATATGTACTTAGCTATTTCATGCCTGGCCATTTAGCGGTGCTAGTGGGGACGATCCTAGTGGCAACAATTGGGGTGGTGACGGAAAAATGACGACAACTTGGCCGATGCTATTGCTAATTTTAGGTTGTGCTTTTGTGACATGGGTTCCGCGCGTGATTCCTTTTGCAATTGTGCGTAATGTGAAATTACCGGATGTGGTACTACGCTGGCTTGCTTATATTCCGGTTTGCATTTTAAGTGCGCTAGTAATTGAAAGCTTTATTGATGCAGAAGGAAAAATTGTGACCCTTGATTGGCTGAATGTCGCTGCCTTTTTGCCAACTTTAATGGTGGCGCTTTACACGAAAAGCTTATCTAAGACTGTTGTAGCGGGTGTTTTGACGATGGCTGCACTGCGTTACCTATTTTAAAGGGGGATAAAAAATCATGATACATATTGTAATGAGGCAATCTGCAGGTAGTAGTGTGCAGTTAGCATTTGAAAAATTAGGACATCGCATGATTGTTTTTCCGATTTCATTTGCTGTTGGGCCGTTAAAAAAGCTGAACGAGCCAGAAGGAATTGATGCGCATTTTGAATGGCTTCAGAAGGCTTTCTGTATTTCGGGTAACGAGATAGCGCAATGGAAAGGGGAATTTATAGCCGCATTGCAGGCTGTTAGAGATATCAAGGCAAATGAAAAAGTACTCATTTGGACCTGTGAAAGTGCTTCTGAACAGGCAGGGCTTCGCTATGTAGTATCACAAATCCCGATATGTGAACTTTCAATTGTGAACACGCAGCAGGGGATAGATGAGCTCAATAAACATAAGGATATTAGGGTGCAACTGCGTAATTCAGGTGAGGTTGTCTCTGAGTGTTTCGCGGCTATTTATGAGAAAAAGCTTTATGAAAGGCTAACAGAATCACAAAGAAGTACCTATATCGTAGAGGCGGGGCGCTTACTGCAAAGCGAGGCCACTTTGCGTTCGTTGATTCATGGGGTGCTACTGGATGAACGTGAAACAAGAGATGATGAGTTAATTGTTAGCTGTGCAAAGGAACTGCACCTAGAA
>JAZLIT010000021.1:0-2597 GCA_045617525.1 Solibacillus sp.
CAGGATGGTGCGTGACGGGGCGAGACCACATTTTAGCCCATGAATGGTACAAGTTGATGGAGTGCAGGCGGCGACTTCTGCGGGAACAGCAAATGTCTATTTGCGACGAAAGCGAAGCGACAGGAGTACCGAGCGGAAGCACCCGGACTGAGCGAAGCGAGGGAGAAGGCTGGAGCCGTGCCCGCGAAAAGCGTCCGCCGGAACGGAATCAACGGCTGCGAAGGAAAAGCGAGGACAGGAACGAATTTCGTTCCTGTCCTCGCTTATCTGTGCATAAGTGGACTTTTTCAGTGCCCTCCGAGTGCTCAGGTGCTTTTTTATTCTTCTTTATTTTCTGTAGTCTTCACTCTTGGTTGAAGCTCTGGCGTTCGCTCTAATTGCTCTATAAACGAACGAGATTTCAATCGAATACCCGTTTGCTCTTCGTAAATCGTCGTCACTATTTTTTTTATGAACGATTTTGTCTGCGGCTTCAAATCAAGCTTACCTACCTGGTCAATTGGAACCGTATAAAACATACGGATAAGCTTAAGTTGCGTTGGCGTCAGACGAATAATATAGGGATCTAATTGGAAGCAACGATGGCATAAAAATCCACCCTGCGTAAATGAAAATGAAAATTCACCATCTACCGCACCGCAACCTGCACAGCAATGTAAAATCGGCTGAACACCAGTATAGGGCAACAGTTTCCAGTCAACAAACAATGTGATTGCTTCTGGATCATACCCTTCATCAATGGCAGTTAATGCTTGAAGCAGCACATCAAAAGCATATGGCTCAGGATTTCCTTCTTCGATTAGCTTGTCCGTCAGCTCTACAACATAACTAGCGTAAGCAGTCGCTATAATATCCGTTTGCACATGACGCATTGAATTAAAATGCTCGCCCTGTTGCATCGTCCCCATCCCATTCGTTCGCTGCACTAAATAAGAACCATGCACAAAGGGCTGTGTCACACCTGCAAGACGACTTGTAGGCTTTTTCGCACCACGTGCCATACAAGCCACCTTACCCGCCTCTCGGGTCATCAACGTTACAATTTTATTCGACTCACTATATGCACGTGCTTTTAACACTATACCTTCCCATTTATGTAGCATAAAAGCACTTCCTTTATTTCATTTCATCCTTTTATTATACATGAAATGGCACATTTTAATGCACGTGCGAACTAGTAAACTGTGTTATTGCACATCTACTTCTCCACCTAATACTTTTTTTACCCAATCCATATTTCGAACTGACCTTTCTTCTACCTCTTTAAGTGGGTAAATTCGGTACACCCCATCTGGATCCTTAAGTAAAGAAGACGCAATTAATTTCGGGTTGCTAATTGTCACTACCTCCGCTTCTTTCGTGATTTCAAAACTACCAATCCCTCCGATCATAGTATCTTTAGAAGAAATCGTACGTGCAAAGAAATTCCCTAAAGAATAGAAAATATGCGTTTCCTGACCTGCGCCGTTCACCATTTTCGAGTAAGGCTGCAATACATGTGGATGACCGCCAAAAATTATATCTGCTCCTGCTTGATTTAGCATCGTTGCAATATAACGTTGATTTTCATTTTCTTCGGTTACATACTCATAGCCCCAATGAACAATTGCAACCGTCACATCCACAAGCGGTTTGATTTCTTCCACATCGGCCATCATCTGTTTAATATCAATATAATTGACGCTAAATGGGGATGATTTTGGTAAATAAAGACCATTCGTTTCATACGTGTAGCTGACAAAGCCAATCTTAATACCATCCACCTCTATAATCCGATGAGTGGCGCGGTCTTCTGCGTTTTGATAGGCTCCGACGTACGGAATATTATAGCGTTCCATATTTTCAAACGCCGTACGTAAACCATCTTCTCCTTTATCAACCGTATGATTATTCGCGATATTAAGCATATCAACGCCAGCCTCCTGTAAGTCTCGAATAATATATTCAGGACTTGCAAATTGCGGGTAGCCACTAATATTAAATTTATTGCCTACAGGTAACGATTCCTGATTTGCAATTAAATAATCATAGCCCTGTAAATAAGGCTCCATAGCAGAAAACGAAGAACTAAAATCTTCATATACTGCAAGCTCTGTATGCAATAAAATATCGCCAATCATTGCAAGCTCAATCGTTGTTTTCGTTATAACAGGTTCCGGCTCTTCTTCCTCTTCTTTAACGTTTCCCGCATCAACCTGCATAATCGGCTCTAGTACAGTCACAGGCTTATTTTTCTCAAAATCAATTATAAATAGTAATAGCAAACAAGCAATTAGAGTCCCCGCTAATGCACCAATAAGCACCTTTAAACTAGTTTTCATTTGTATCCCTCCAAAATATATATAAATATATTTTACCATTTTTAAACAATATAAATTGCAAATATTTTGAATATTTTTACATTAACGAGCAAAAAAAAGCAATCCAGCGCATATGCCTGAATTGCTTTTTTTATGGAGCGTACCCCACTCTATTACTTAATATTCGTCGTCACGGAAACCGAAATCTCGTAGATTCCCTTGCTTGTTGCGCCAATCTTTTTGCACTTTCACCCAAAGCTCTAAATAAATCTTTGAGCCAAGTAGCATTTCGATATC
>JAZLIT010000022.1:0-18592 GCA_045617525.1 Solibacillus sp.
TTGTGTCCGTATTAGTCAAAATTTCGAAGGTATTAGTCAAATTTGTGGCCATATTAGTCAAAATTCGAATCTAATTAGTCAAAGTGAAAATATTTACTAAATAACAGTAAAAATCTTGTATCCTTTTTCTTGAGAAAGGCAGATTCCAATACTTCTAATGCCTAATCTGCCTCAAAATTTGGGATGCAGTATAAACAGACTCAATCCCCGTAAATAACCTAAACTCCTGATGGAATTAAGTTGCTCCGATTCGTTCTGTAAATGCGAAGACTTTTAAGGTGGCTACGGATGATTTAGGCACTTCGCCTTCAACAATCATTCGTCGATTTAAGGAATTAAATACTTCAAAGGTTATTAAAAGGAATGCATATGGATTTAGAAAGCATGAGGACTTTAAAGCAAAATTTTATTAAGTAAAGTATATAAACGCGCGGAAATTACCTTGGTTAGTGCTCGTTGATTGGAGCGGTGGGGGGACCGCGACTTCTTGGGGATCAGGACGTGCGGAAAATCCACTAATTTTCTGCCTCCGTAAAGGCAGGGAATTAGTTAGTTGGAGCCGTGACCTAAAGAATTTAGGTAGGGAAGCTAAGAGCGCGCTCGTCGTGAGCGCAACGCTTCCATGACCAGTCTCCTGCTGGCCCTCGGTCCACCGGAGCTCCAATCAACGCCTTTCGTGAGAAAAGGTGTACTGAAATTAATGACTAATTTCAGTACACCCCAACATTTGAAGTAGAACCTTCATTTAAAGTTTTATAGCTCGCCTGCTTTTAGCTTTGCGTGCCACTCTTTTAAAAATGGGATTTGCTGGTCCTGCACTGCACCTGATTCTACTGCCGCTTCAATTAAGTAATCAAAATTAGTCAACGAAACATATTGAATGCCTGCTTCAGCAAATGCATCTTCTGCTTTTGGTAAATTGTATGTATAAACACATACGACACCTAGCACTTCACAGCCTGCTGCGCGTAATGCTTCTACAGCTACAATTGAAGAACCACCTGTTGATACGATATCTTCAACAACAACTACTTTTTGTCCTGGCTCGTATTTACCTTCAATTTGCTTCCCGCGTCCATGCTCTTTTGCTTTTGAACGTACATATACCATTGGCAATTCTAAAATATCAGAAACCCATGCAGCGTGAGGGATACCAGCTGTCGCTGTACCCGCTACTACTTCAGTACCCGGGAAAAACGCTTGGATGTTTTTCGCTAAACCGTTCGCTAATTGCTTACGAATTATCGGGTCAGAAATAGTTAAACGTGTATCACAGTAAATTGGGGACTTGATGCCTGACGCCCAAGTGAAAAGGTCTGTTGGATTTAATTCAACGGCTCCAACTTGTAACATTGCGTGTGCGATTTCTTTTTGTAATGACATTTATTTTTCCTCCCATAATTCAAAAACATTTTTATATGCAGTCACTGGGTCCACTGCCCCTGTAACTGCACGGCCTACTACGATTAGCGAAGAGCCGTCCTTACGTGCCCCGTCTGGCGTTGCGATGCGCTTTTGATCATGCGTATCTCCACCTAGCATACGAATTCCCGGTGTTACACGTAGGAAATCTTCGCCACATGTTTCCGCGATTGCACGTGCCTCATGTACAGAACATACGACACCGTCTAGACCTGCTTGTTTAGACAAGCTTGCGTAGTGTAATACAGAATTCTGTAATGATAAATCGATGTGCTGCTCAGCTTTCATTTGTGCTTGGGTTGTTGAAGTTAATTGCGTTACTGCAATTAATTTTGCGCGCTCACATCCAGCTTGCGTACCTGCCTCAAGCCCCTCTAAAGCGCCCTCCATCATCGCCTTACCACCTGCTGCATGAACATTGACTAAATCAACGCCAAGTCGGGCTAATCCCTTCATTGCAGACTTCACTGTATTCGGAATATCATGAAGTTTTAAGTCTAGGAAGATAGCATGCCCCTGTTCTTTTACTTTGCGTACGATATCCGGACCTTCCTGCATGTAAAGCTCCATACCAATTTTAACGAACAATTGCTCGTTAAACTGATTTAAAAAGTTAAACACTTCTTTTTCACCTGGAAAGTCTAGTGCAATTATTGGTTTATTGTTCATATTAACGGTGGCTCCTTCCGATAATTTCTGAGATATGGTCTACACCTAGCTCGTCTAACTTCCCTGGTAATGCCTCAATAATGTTCGGGCACACGAAATGATCCACAAAGTTTGCTGTTCCTACTGCAACGGCTGAAGCACCTGCTGACATGAAATCAATCACGTCTTGCGCATTCGATACGCCGCCCATACCGATAATCGGAATGTTCACCGCTTTATACACTTCATATACCATACGAATTGCAACTGGTTTCACAGCTGGACCCGAAAGACCACCTGTACCATTCGCAATTACAGGCTTACCTGTGCGCTCATCTAAACGCATACCCACAAGTGTGTTAATCATTGTTATCCCGTCTGCACCGCCTGCTTCAACTGCTTTCGCAATATCCACAATACTTGTTACGTTCGGCGATAATTTTACATAAACAGGCACTTGCGATACAGCCTTCACTGCTGCCACAAGCTGACGTGCTGTTTCAGGATCTGTACCAAATTGAATACCACCGCATTTCACATTCGGACAAGAGATATTTAACTCAAGCGCTTTTACGTTTGGCGCAGTCGAAATACGACGTGCAACCTCTACATAATCTTCAGTTTCTGTACCTGCTACATTGGCGATAATCGGTACATCATAGCCTTCTAAAAACTTCAGCTCTTCGTTCATAACTTTATGTAGGCCTGGATTTTGCAAACCGATTGCGTTCAACATTCCTGCAGCCGTTTCTGCTACACGAGGTGTTGGATTGCCACGACGTGTTTCCACTGTTGTGGCCTTAATCATGATGGCACCTAACTTTGATAGATCATAAAGTTGTGCATATTCACGACCAAATCCGAAGCAGCCTGAAGCCGGCATAATTGGGTTTTTTAAATCTAATCCTGGAATCTCGATATTGATACGGCTCATAGTGCCACAACTCCTTTCGGGAATACTGGCCCGTCTGAACATACTTTTACATATGATTTTTCTTGATTTTCTGTTGTATCGCAAACACAAGCAAAACATGCACCGATGCCACACGCCATACGCTCTTCGAATGACATATAGCCCGGTTTATCTGTGTAGTAATTTTCTAAGGCACGTAGCATTGGTAATGGACCACATGAGTAGAAAAGATCGAATTCGGGTTTCACAGCGTCAAACACAGTTGTCACAAAGCCTTTTATGCCTTTCGTGCCATCGACTGTTGCGTAATGAGTTTCTCCTAAAGCCGCAAACTCTTCTTCATAAAAGCATACATCTTCTGATTGGAAGCCGAGTACGTGAATTGTTTTCACGCCGCGTGCATTTAACTGTTTTGATAACTCGTGTAATGGCGGAACCCCGATACCACCACCTACTAGTAGAGCTGTTTGGCCAGGCTTGGCTGCTTCCACTGGGAAACCATTACCGATTGGGCCAAGTACATCCACTAGTTGGCCTTCACGATTTGTCGCAAGTACTTGTGTACCACGACCTTCTGCACGGTAGATCATTGTAAATTCATTTTTTTCCTTATCGACGTTGGCAATACTAATTGGGCGGCGTAAAAGTGGCTCTTGCGAATCAGACACCTTTACATGGACAAACTGGCCAGGAGTCATTTCCTGAACCAGTTCCCCATGAAGTGTCAATTCGAAAATGTTTTTCGCGATGAGCTGCTGTGCCACAACGGTCATTTTCTCTTGACGGATCATATTAGTGTACAACCTCCGCTTTTGGCATTGCTTCTGCTGTGAATGTCATCGATTCGATTACACGTAGCATTGCTTCTGCTGTATCTAATGAAGTCAAGCAAGGGATCCCATTTTCTACTGACTCACGACGGATACGGAAGCCATCTCGTGCCGGTTGCTTGCCTTTTGTTAATGTATTTACGATTAATTGGGCTTCACCATTTTGAATAACATCAATAAGTGTTTTGCCTTTAGCTCCAATTTTTTCGATGATGTCTGTGCGTAGTCCTGCTGCTTCAAACGTTGTTGCAGTTCCTGCTGTCGCCATGATGCGGTAGCCGACTGTTGAAAAGCGTTTTGCAAGTGAGATTGCCTCATCTTTATCTTTATCAGATACAGTGAACAGTACAGTACCTTCTGTTTTAATTTCCATACCTGCAGCCACAAAGCCTTTATATAGCGCTTTTTCGTAGGTTGCATCTTTCCCCATTACTTCACCTGTTGATTTCATCTCAGGCCCTAATGTAATGTCTACACGACGTAATTTCGCGAATGAGAACACCGGTACTTTTACATAAACACCTGTTTTCTCTGGCGCTAATCCTGTTGGGTAGCCTTGCTCCACGATTGAAGTGCCTAAAATTGCTTTTGTCGCGATGTTTGCCATCGGGATATTCGTGATTTTCGATAAGAATGGCACTGTACGAGATGAACGAGGATTTACTTCGATTACGTAAATTTCGCCCTCACTTATTACATACTGAATGTTCATCAAACCAATGATGCCAAGTCCTTTTGCTAAACGTGTTGTGTAATCTACTAAAGTATCTTTTTGAGCGTCCGTTAATTTTTGTGGTGGGTATACTGAGATTGAGTCACCAGAGTGAACCCCTGCGCGCTCAACATGCTCCATAATACCTGGGATTAATACATTTTCACCGTCGCAAATTGCATCTACTTCGATTTCTTGTCCCGTTAAGTAACGATCCACTAATACCGGGTGATCTGGCGATGCCTCTACCGCATTTTCCATATAGTACGATAGATCATCTAAGTTATAAACGATTTCCATCGCACGTCCACCAAGTACATAAGAAGGACGAACAAGTACTGGGAAGCCTAACTTCTCCCCGATTACTAATGCTTCTTCTTTTGATACTGCTGTTTCCCCTTGCGGCTGAGGGATTTTCATTTCTTGTAAAGCTGCTTCAAATTTATTACGGTTTTCTGCACGGTCGATATCTTCAACTGTTGTACCTAGAATTTTCACACCATTTGCTACTAGCTTATCTGCTAGGTTAATCGCTGTTTGACCACCGAACTGTACAACTACGCCCATTGGCTGCTCTAGGTCGATGATATGCATTACATCTTCGATTGTTAATGGCTCAAAGTATAATTTATCTGAAATCGAGAAGTCCGTTGATACCGTTTCTGGATTTGAGTTGATAATAATTGCTTCATAACCAGCCTCTTGAATTGCCCATACAGAGTGAACTGTTGCATAGTCGAACTCAACCCCTTGACCGATACGGATTGGACCAGAGCCTAGTACGATTACCGATTCTTTTTCAGAACGAATAGATTCATTTTCTTCCTCGTACGTGCCGTAGAAGTATGGTGTGTTTGATTCGAACTCCGCTGCACATGTATCAACCATTTTATAAACCGGTACGATGCCGTTTTCTTTACGGTAGGCGTAGATTTCAGCTTCTGTTGACCCCCAAAGCTCAGCTATTTTTTTATCTGCGAAGCCTAGGCGTTTTGCTGTATATAGTACGTCTTTGTCGTTTTTATTTTCAGCGAGCGTTGTTTCCATTTTCACAATTTTCTCTAGCTTGTGAAGGAACCATAAGTCGATTGCTGACCATTCATGAATTGTTTGAATCGATACGCCGCGACGTAGCGCTTCTCCGATGAAGAATAAACGCTCATCCCCTGCTTTACGGATACGTTTTTCAATCCATTTATCCGTTAACTCTTCAGGGTGCTTCATTTCGATGTGCACATGACCTGTTTCAAGGGAACGCACTGCTTTAAGAATTGCTTCCTCAAACGTACGGCCAAGCGCCATTACTTCACCAGTAGCTTTCATTTGTGTACCTAAGTTACGTTTTGCCGATTCGAATTTATCGAACGGCCAGCGTGGGATTTTCGCCACGATGTAGTCAAGTGCCGGCTCGAAACAAGCATATGTTGAGCCTGTAACTGGGTTTTTAATTTCGTCTAACGTAAGACCTACAGCTATTTTTGCCGCTAATTTAGCAATCGGGTAACCTGTTGCTTTTGAAGCAAGGGCAGATGAGCGAGATACACGTGGGTTAACTTCGATTACATAGTATTGGAAGCTATGTGGATCAAGTGCTAACTGTACGTTACAGCCACCTTCTATTTTAAGTGCACGAATAATATCGAGTGAGATATTACGCAGCATTTGATTTTCACGGTCAGATAGTGTTTGTGTTGGAGCTACTACGATTGAATCCCCCGTGTGAATACCTACTGGATCGAAGTTTTCCATATTACACACTACGATTGCATTATCTTTAGAATCGCGCATCACTTCATATTCAATTTCTTTCATACCTGCGATTGATTTTTCAAGTAGACACTGCGTAACTGGTGAATATTTCAGACCTGATGTTACAATTTCTTCTAATTCCTGATTGTTATTACAAATCCCGCCACCTGTACCACCTAGTGTGAAGGCTGGACGTACGATTACTGGGTAGCCGATACGTGCTACAAGTGCATATGCTTCTTCCATGTTATGAATAATGTCTGACTCTGGAACTGGAGCCCCTAGCTCATACATTAGATTACGGAATAAGTCGCGGTCTTCTGCTTTATGGATTGCGTCTAGCTTTGTGCCTAAAATTTCGATGTTTAGCTCATCAAGAATACCTGATTCATCAAGTTCAATTGCCATGTTCAGACCCGTTTGCCCACCTAGTGTTGGCAGGATTGCGTCTGGACGTTCTTTACGTAAAATACGCGACACGAATTCTAGAGAAATTGGCTCGATGTATACTTTATCTGCGATTTCTGTGTCCGTCATAATTGTTGCTGGGTTCGAGTTAATTAAGATTACGCGGTAGCCCTCTTCTCTTAAAGAAAGACATGCTTGTGTACCTGCATAGTCAAACTCTGCTGCTTGTCCAATTACGATAGGACCTGATCCGATTACTAAAATTGAGTTTATATCTGTACGTTTAGGCATTTTGTTTCTCCTTTGCTGCTTCATTTTCCATCATTTCAATAAATTCATCGAATAAGTGATTTGAATCTTCAGGCCCTGGTGAAGCCTCTGGGTGATATTGAACTGTAAAAATCGGGAAGTTTTTGTGACGAACACCTTCGCAAGTGCCGTCATTTAATGCTACATGCGTTAATTCTAAATCTGTATCTTTCAATGACTCAATGTCGATTACATAGCCATGGTTTTGAGATGTTAAATCTGTACGACCTGTGCGTAAATCTTTAACCGGGTGATTCCCGCCACGGTGACCAAATGGAAGCTTGAATGACTTTGCACCACAAGCAAGTGAGAATAATTGATGTCCTAGGCAAATACCGAACATTGGCACTTTTCCGATTAAATTTTTGATCGTTTCAATTCCCTCTGTTACTTCCTCAGGGTTACCAGGACCGTTTGAAAGCATAATACCGTCTGGATGCCATGCTAAAATTTTCTCTGCTGATGTGTTATAAGGCACAACAAGTACATCACAATCACGTTTATTTAATTCACGTAAAATCCCGTGCTTCATACCGAAATCAAGTACCACGACACGTTTGCCGCGACCTGGTGATGGATACGCTGCTTTTGGTGAAACTTCTTTTACGTGCTCTGTAATGAATGGCGTGTTTTGCAGTTCTGCTACGACTTCATCCACATTCACTTCAACATCTGCTTCAGTTAAAATCGCACGAACTACACCTTTTGAGCGAATGATGCGTGTTAATTTACGTGTGTCGATGCCTTCAATACCAGGAATATCTTGAGAAGCTAAATAGTCATGTAATGATGAATCCGAGCGCCAGTTTGATGGCTGATCTGCTAATTCACGTACAACAAAGCCGCGAATTGCTGGTGTAATTGATTCAAAGTCATCACGGTTAATGCCGTAATTTCCTACGAGAGGATAAGTTAATGTTACGATTTGACCGTAAAATGATGGATCCGAAATTGTCTCTTGATAGCCTGTCATCCCTGTTGTAAATACAACTTCACCTTGTGAAGCGCGATCCGAACCAAATGCCGTTCCTTTAAAAACCGTGCCATCTTCTAAAATTAAATTACGTTTTTTCATTAGTTTTCCTCCTGGTATACGATATTGCCTTCAAAAATCGTTACTACTGGCCAACCCTGTGCTGTCCAACCGTTGAATGGTGTGTTACGACCCTTTGACACAAAGCCCTCTGCATCAATTGCTTGCTCTTTTTCTAAGTCAATTAAGATGATATCTGCTGACGCGCCAACTTCAATTTTCCCGTATGGAAGGTCAAAAATTTGCGCTGCCTTAACGCTCATCCAATCGATTAATTGTTTCAACGTCCATTTCCCTGTTTTAACGAAGTTCGTGTAAAGCAGTGGGAAGGCCGTTTCAAATCCTACGATGCCGAACGGTGCGCCGACCATGCCACAGCATTTTTCTTCTATTGTATGTGGTGCGTGGTCTGTCGCGATACAATCGATCGTGCCATCTAATAGTGCAGCGTGAAGTGAATCTTTGTCGTCTGCTGCACGTAATGGAGGGTTCATCTTCCAGTTTGCATCATCTGAAGGAATGTCCATTTCTTCTAGTAATAAGTGATGCGGGCAAACTTCTGCCGTCACCTTAATTCCTGCTGCTTTTGCATCACGTACCGAGCGTACTGATTCTTTCGTCGATACGTGGCAAACGTGGTAGCGCGCGCCCGCTGCTTCTGCTAATAGTACATCGCGTGCGATTTGCACAGACTCGCAAATTGATGGAATACCTGGTAGGCCAAGCTCTTTATTACGCGTACCTTCGTGCATTACTCCGTCGTAAATTAGCGAGTTGTCTTCACAGTGTGCAACAACGACCATGTCTAACTTCGCTGCTTGTTGCATTTGCTCGTACATTGTTGAAGCTAGCTGGATGCCTACACCGTCATCTGAAAATGCGACCGCCCCATTCTCTTTTAGCTCCGTCATATCCGTTTTTACTTCACCCGAAATATCCTTCGTCAATGAACCATATGGAAGCACGCGGATTACTGCGCTAGCTTTAATTAGACCGTTAATTAACTGCATATTTTCTTTCGAGTCTGGCACTGGCTTCGTGTTTGGCATCGCGCAAATTGTTGTAAAACCACCCTTTGCCGCTGAAGCCGTTCCAGTTGCGATTGTTTCTTTATGTTCAAATCCTGGCTCACGTAAGTGTGTATGTACATCCACAAATCCTGGAGAAGCAACAAGGCCTTTACCATCAATACGCTCAGCACCAGCTGGCTTATTACCACCAATAACTGAAATTTTGCCATTTTCAATAGTTAATGAAGATTCAAACAATTCACCTTGCTCGTCGACTAATTTAATGTTTTCAATATGTTTTAGCATATATTTTTTTCTCCTTTAAAATCGTTTCTATAATGGCCATACGCACGAATACACCGTTTCGCACTGCTTCAAAAATTCTAGAGCGATCACATTCCATTAACTCATCTGCTATTTCAACATCGCGATTTACTGGCGCAGGGTGCATAATGATTGCTCCGTCCTTCATTTGCTGTTCACGTTCCGACGTTAAGCCGAATTGTTCATGATAGCTTTCTTTCGAGAAGCTTTTACTTACAGTATGGCGTTCATGCTGTATGCGCAGTAGCATTACAACATCGCTATCTTCTAGCACGTCATCCCAAGAGTGGAACGCTTCAAACGTGCCTGCCCAATCTTCCGGGCATAGGAAGCGTACGTTTGCACCAAGCTTCGTCAAAGCTGAAGCATTTGATTTTGCTACACGTGAATGTGACACATCGCCAACGATTGTAATATTTAAGCCTTCAAATCTCCCAAACTCTTTTTTAATCGTATATAAATCAAGTAAGCTTTGCGATGGATGTTGACCCGCTCCGTCACCGGCGTTGATAACGGCTACATTGATTCCTTCTAAAAGCTCATTGTAATATTCATCTTCTTTGGCACGTATTACGACAGCATCAATGCCAATCATTTCAAGCGTCTTTACTGTGTCATACATCGTTTCGCCTTTTAATGCACTTGAAAAACCCGCCTCAAACGGAATGACTGTACACCCAATTTTCCGTTCTGCCATTTCAAAACTTGTTTTCGTTCTTGTACTTGGCTCGAAAAATAAGTTTGCTATATGATAGCTTTTTTCTAATTGAGATGCTTCACCATTTTCAAACGCCTTCGCTCGTTCTAGGATGTTCATAATTTGCTCGTTTGTTAAATGTTCCATTGAAAGTAAGTTTTTCATATTTAATACCCCCATATTCAAAAAAGTAGTTTCCCTAATCATTTAAACATTTCATAGAAAAAGCCCCACTAATTTACAGTAGTGAGGCTTGAAGGGTGTGATAAGTTTGCTAGTTTGGCATAGTTCACCTCTGCAATACTTCATCGTTCCCCTTCTTTGCCTCTCTGGACAAATCTTAAAAGGTACTGCTTATTCTGTTTCGTAAATATCTTTGTCTACTTTTTCACGGCCTGGAAGTACTAAGTTTAAGAATACACCGATGATTGATGCTAAAGCCATTCCTTCAATTGCAAAGCTTTCTGTTACGCGTATTGCTGCTCCACCGATTCCGACTACTAGAATTACTGATGCAATGACCATGTTACGGTTGTTACTGAAATCTATTTTATTTTCAACAAACATACGTAACCCGCTTGATGCGATGATACCGAATAAAAGGATTGAAATCCCGCCAAGTACTGCGGTTGGGATTGTTTCGATTATTGCCATTAACTGACCTGAAAATGAAACGACGATAGCAACGACTGCTGCACCTAATATTACGTAAACCGAGTACACACGAGTGATTGCAAGAACACCAATGTTTTCTCCGTATGTCGTTTTTGGTGGTCCACCGATAAATGCTGATGCTAGCGTTCCTAGTCCATCACCTAAAATCGAACGGTGTAAGCCTGGGTCTTTAACATAGTTACGGTTTACTACTTTCCCTAATACTAATTGGTGACCGATATGCTCTGATAGCGTTACGATTACGATCGGCAGCATACCGAATACGATTGCCCAAGTAAACTTGAAGTCATAATCCACACCTGGAATTAAGAATTCCGGCATTGCGAAGAATTTCGCTTGTGCTACTGCTGTGAAATCCACGATTCCGATAAATACTGAGTAAACATAACCTATGATAATCCCAAGTAAGATTGGCATTGCGCTTAAAATATTTTTAAAGTAGATCGTAAAGAAGATTGAAGCTAGTAATGTTACCATTGCTGCTGAGAAATGCTTGCCACTGTACATACTGACTATTTCTGGAACACCAGTTTGGTCATTCAATACCTCTACTTTAATGTTCATCGCCATATCAACTGCTGTACCCGATAAACCAAGACCAATTACGATAATGATTGGTGCTACTACGATTGGCGGTAAAATGTTCATTAACCATTTATAACCCGTTTTCCAAATAAGTAATGCAACAACTGCGTACACTAGACCGACTAGCATTGCCCCCATCATGGCGTTGCCTGGGTTAATTGAAACGTTTGCTTCCGTTAATCCCGCTACAACAATGATTGGTGAAATGAAGGCAAATGAAGAACCTAGGTAAGCAGGAACTTTGAATTGGGTTACAAGTAGAAAGATGATTGTTGCAATACCACTTGTAAGAAGGGCGATTGATGGGCTAAGTCCTACTAATTTCGGCACTAAAATTGTTGAGCCGAACATTGCAAACATATGTTGGAAGCTGAATGTTAGTAGTTGGCCAATACTTGGCTTCTCTTGAACATCTAATACTGCTTTTGACATTGCGATTTTCCTCCGCGTTCTTTTTTTTAATCTTCTTTATGAATAACGATTAAGTCTTTTCCGTCTGTTTCTTCTAAGTTAACAATAATACGCTCTGAGCTGGATGTTGGAATATTCTTACCAACGTAATCCGCACGTATTGGCAATTCTCGATGTCCTCGATCTACTAATACTGCAAATTGAATTTGAGTAGGTCTGCCTAAATCCATAATCGCGTCTAGCGCTGCGCGTACTGTACGACCTGTAAATAGCACATCATCTACTAAAATCACTTTTTGATTGATTACGTAATGCTCAATGTCTACTTGTTTAACGAGTGCTTCTCCGCTTACATGCTTCACCGAAAGATCATCACGATACAGTGTTATATCTAGCTCACCTGATCGAATGCTTTTACCTTCGATTGCTTCAATTTTTTCTGCAAGGCGTTTCGCCAAATAGACACCGCGTGTTTTAATTCCTACTAAAATACATTCATCGATTCCTTTATTACGTTCGATAATTTCATGTGCGATTCGAGTTAGCGCTCTGTTCATCGACGGGCCATCTAATAGCTCTGTAATTTGTGGCATGCCTGTTCCTCCTCTCGCTTCATTTTTATAGTACTGTGTTTTTCTCCAACAAAAAAACCTCTTAAGCAAGGACGCTTAAGAGGTTTGAATATACATGTTTAAAAGAGAATATAGAAATAACGTATAAATAAGCGCAACTATCTCGTAGTATTTTGCTTTTTTTGGCATACGTATCCCAATATCTTCACAAGTACCTTCTCAGCCTCTCTGGACTGCCATTAAAGGTGAATATTTAATTTTTCACTGTTGCAAGTATATTATTGCACCTTTAAGATGTCAACCTTATTTGCGAAGGTCAGACAACAGATTTTGGAAATCCTCAGGCAGCTCAGATGAGAACTCTAAATATTCACCAGTTACAGGGTGGTTAAAGCCTAATACACCCGCATGTAATACTTGTCCTGGGAATTCGATTGTTTTTTTCGGTCCGTATTTTGGATCTCCAGCTAATGGGTAGCCAATATAATTCATGTGAACACGGATTTGATGTGTACGTCCTGTTTCTAAACGGCATTCCACTAACGTAAAGTGGCCAAAACGTTCGATTACTGTGAAATGTGTTACTGCATGCTTCCCACTATCCACAATCGCTTGTTTTTGACGGTCTTTTGTGTCACGTCCGATTGGCGCATCAATTGTACCTTTATCATGTGCGATATGTCCGTGCGCTAATGCTGTATATTTACGCGTAACTGTTTTTGCTACTAATTGATCTACTAAAGACGCATGTGCAATGTCATTTTTAGCAACCATTAATAAGCCAGATGTATCTTTATCAATACGGTGTACAATACCTGGACGAGCAACACCATTGATGCCAGAAAGGTCTGTGCAGTGGTGCATTAACCCATTTACTAATGTACCTGAAGCATGACCTGGCGCAGGGTGTACAACCATGCCACGAGGCTTGTTGACTACTAATACGTCTGCATCTTCATAAACGATTTCTAAATCCATTTCTTCAGCAACGATTTCAAGTTCTACCACTTCAGGTACTTCAACTTGAATGATGTCACCTGTTTTTGCTTTATACTTTGATTTAACTGGTGCGCCATTCACTAAAAGAATGCCCTCAGAAACCCAGTTCCCTACTTGTGTTCTCGACCATTCCGCTTTCATTGTAGAGACCGCTTTATCAATACGCTCACCTTCAACTGCAACATCAATCGCAAATTTAAATAATGTCATTTTTTCACCTTTTTCTTTTCAGTTCGTTCTTCTAACATAATCGCAATGAATAGCATAACTACAGCAATCGTTAACGCTGCATCCGCAATATTAAAGATAGGGAAATGATAGTTAATAACCGGGATAAATGTGTCTGCAAAATCGACAACTTCACCACGGAAAATACGATCGATAAAATTCCCTATGGCACCACCTAAAAGTAGCATTAGGCTAATTTGGTAGAGTGGTTTACCTTTTGCCTCTGTATGATAAAAATAAACAATCCCGATAATCACGGCGATTGTAATGATTGTGAATAACCACATTTGCCCTTCTAGCATGCCCCAAGCCGCACCACGATTTCGATGCGATAAAATACCTAACCAAGGATCCCACACAGCAATGCGCTCACCTAACTCCATATTTTTCACAACTAACCACTTTGTCCATTGGTCAATCAGAATGACGAAAGCAGCCAATCCATAAAATTTATACACAGCAGTTCCCCCATTTTACGATATATCTTATATATTTTAACATAATAACGGATTTACACCTAAAATTATTCATTAAAAATAATTTCTAACCTCAATAACCTTCCTATTTTACGGCGCTTTACATTGAAGAAGATATATAAGTATGAAAGATTTTACAATTATGGTTTACAATACATAATAATTCCTATTACAATTATAGGAATACATAAGGAGGTTACTACATGAAAAAATCACTATTATTCGGCGGCATCGGTACACTTGTACTTGCTGGAGGCATCTCAGCTTACAGTATTTACAACAAAACACCGAAGGAAGCTTATTTTTACGCTGAATACAAAACAGCTGATGCAGCGATGGAATTTATTACGGATCGATATGCACCAGAACTTACTTGGTACGATACACAATTAGAAAAACCAACCCAAAATGATTTTAAGCTTAGCGCTAATGTAAACGATAATACCGGCTCTTTAGGTTGGGGCATTGCTGATGCGATAAGCTCCGTTTCGATTGATGTTACTACCCAGATAGATCCAAAAAACTCACATAATGCATTTTCAATTGGTGCAACATTCTTCGATAAAGAGATCGATCAATTTGGTCTTTTTATTACGGATAAAAAAATTATTGCCGAGGTCCCCTTCCAAGATGAGGCGTTAGAAGTAGACTTGGCAGAGGTGTTTGAGCTTATTGAAATGACAACAGGTGAAAATACTTGTATGCAGGATGTAGATGTCCAACAATACATAAAATCAGGTTCAGTCGTGAGTGAAAAAGACCAAAAATATTTAATCGATACATATGTAAAAGGTTTATATGACACCATTCCAGAGGATGCATTCACGCAAGTCGACGAAAAAATAACAATGGAATTAAGCGGTAAAGAAATTCAAACAATTTTAATCAGCCTTGCAACTTCAGCTGAAAAGGATAAAAAGCTACTCAAAATTTTAGATGACATTATTCATTCCTCTGACCCTTGTAGTTCAACGGAAAGTAAAGAAACGCTTGAACTGGTTGTTAATGAATTAACGGCAGCAAAATTCGATTTTGACATTAAATCAACTATTTGGGTAGAAAAAAATAAAGTTGTAAAACGTGAGCTTGAAATAGACAATGCGTTATTTAAAGGCACTCAAAAATTCGGTAAAGAATTACAATTTGATTTAGACGCAATCGACAGAGACAACAATGAAACAATTTACACGATTAAGGGCTCACTCGGTTCAGGAGATTCATTCAAAGATGATATCGAAGTCAAGGCAAATGGTAACGTTGTATTCGAATATAAATCAGAGGAAGAATTGAAAAAAAACACACGCCAATTTGAACGCTCTATTTCCTTCTCAGAAGGCATTGATATTCGATTCGACTGGACAGGTGAATTACAATACGAAGCAGATAACGTAAGTGGCGAACAGAAATTTGCATTAGCTAGTAATGAATTAGGCAATATTTCACTCGTAATTGAAAATGACGGAAAAACGATTAAGGATATAACGGTGCCAAAGAAAACGGTAAATCTATCAAAAATGTCAGAGGATGAATTAGATGAGTACTTCGAATTTGAAGTTGCACCTAAATTCTACGATTGGAGCTCTGGATTGTTCTCTGGTTTAGGGGATCTTTTCTAATAAAAAGCAGGTGATGGACAATTGAAGACAGTACACAATACTTTATTTTTTATTCAACAATATAGTAAGCAGGCAAGGAAGAAGTGGTTTTCACTACTTCTTCTTTTTCTTATTCCGCTATTCATGCTCGGCTTCATCCTATTTTTACTCGTTCAGCTGCTTTCCCCTAATTCAGATGAACCTATTACACTTGCAATTATTGATGAGGATCAAACAACTGAAAGCCAATTATTAACCCAACTATTAGTTCTAACAATCGCAGACAATGCTTACCTAGAAATCGAAGTTATGTCGGCTGAACAAGCTAAGTTAGCCATGGCTCAAGGTCAATTGACAAGTCATGTTACATTCCCCAAAAATCTTACAACTAAACTGTTTGCAGGCGGGCACATTACACTTGAACTTGTCGGCAATGGTCATTCGCTCTACGAAAGCTACATTATTCGCGAACTAATAAATAATTTGGCTCGCTATATTGAATCTGCACAGGCAAACATATTAACTATGTATAGCTATGCGAAAAAAGTGGATATGGAAAAAGAGCAATACGAGCAATTTAAAGTTGAACAATTTATGAATTTTACTATGCATTCCTTAGCAAAGGGGACGCTCATTAACGAACGTACTATTGAAAATACTGCCTCAAGTACACCGCTAAATTATTTTTCGATGGCAGCACTCTTTATTTTGCTTTCAATTTGGTTACTCGGCCTTGAACTATTGTTACGCAATGATGAAACGGAAGGAATGCGCACACGCCTCCGTTTATTTGGTGTGACGACCGCTCAGCGAATATGTGCAAGAATGGTTGTTGTCAGTGTAATTGCACTACTTTGGTATGCAGCTTTATTTGGAATAAGTAGCTCGCTACTTCAATTAGAACTTTATTTTATAGATGCCATCCGACTACTAATTTTCGTAAGTCTTTATAGCATTTGTTATTTACTGGTCATTGCATGCGTTAATCTACTTATCCGCTCGATTAAAGTAATACTTGTCGTTCAAGTAATTACTTTACTATTTATTTTGCTTATAAGTGGCTCACTCATACCTACAATCTACTTTCCACTAGCGTGGCAATCAATTATGCCTCTTTTTTTCTCTAATGAAGCGTTTAATTGGCTCATTGATATTACAGTAGAAGGTAGAAACTATGCCGATTATGGCTCTTTACTAATTAGCACTGCATTTTTCATACTTGTATTTTACGCATTCACTCAAGTCGAGAAGAGGTGGCTACGATGAAGCAAGCATTTTCAATACGTCTGCTTTGGCTAAAAAAAGAAGCGGTTTCCGTGCTATTTTGGCTGTTTATGCCGCTCATATTTACGCCACTCATTGTTGGAGTCGTTCAATCCTTCCAGGAAGACGTAACAATCCCCGTAGGACTTGTTATAGAAGAAGCTTCACCGCTTACAGATCAATTAGTCGAGCAATTAAATCAAGCAGACTATCTTTCTGTACGTCAGATGAATAAAGCAAAAGCACTGCAATTACTTGAACAACATGAGCTCGATAGCGTCTTCGTGTTGCGAAAAAATTACGAGGAAAATCTATTATCAGGTAATAAGCGCGTAATTGAAGGCTATGCTTCAAACCGTTCCTATGCTTATTTTGCAGCTCTTGAAATGGTTAGTTCCTTCGCACAGGAGCAAGCTTCTCGTGGCAAATTAGTAAATGAATTGGAGCAATTATTAAGCCAAAATAATCGATTAGATTTATGGAACAAGGAAGCAATTCTCTCTGAAAGTATTGAACGACAAGTAAATAACGATTTAATTCGTATCGATTTCACCCTTTATAGGGGGGATTCAGTTGTTACAACAGTGGAGCAACCTCGCTTCATTTGGGCAATTTGGTCGTTACTTACACTTCTTTCCACGCTCTTTTTATTTGATTGGCTCGTAAAGGAACGCGCGCCAGCCTTACAAATACGATGGACATTTTCAAAGCTGTGTTTTACACACTATACGTTATGGCAGCTTCTCTTTTATTCAATCGTATTATTCCTATTCGATTTAGTCATGCTTTTCACTCAACAGCCATTTTCTTGGAAGTTAATTTTAAGCTTGCTCGCATTCCGTATTACCATTAATTTATTTGCATTTTTTATTGCCCTTCTAATAAAAAATCGTTACAGCTACTATCTGAGTTGTATCTTTATCACCATTATTAGTGCTGTTATCGGTGGTGGCTTCATTCCATTGGATGGACTTGTCGAACGCATACCTGCAATTGTTCATCTTCATCCGCTTTATGCATTTTTAAACGGGCAAGTTGCATTTCCAGTCCTTTTGATTTCACTAATTCTACTCGCTCTATTTGCTAAAAAAGGAGGCACCCTATTTGTTAATCATTAACGGACTTACGAAAGCCTACGCAAAAAAGGAAGTATTTAATGGATTGAATATTACTGTAAAACCTGGGGAGGTAATTGGCCTTGTCGGTGAAAATGGGGCTGGAAAATCTACTTTATTGAGCATCCTTGCAACGATATTAGCACCTACTGCTGGTAACATCCTATTCAATGATATCCCGTTTACAGATTTACCTACAATTCGCAAAGAAATCGGCTTCGTGCCACAGGAGCTTTCAATTTGGGGAAATCTCACGGTTGAAGAAAATATGTATTACTTTTCAAAATTAAGCTGGCGCAAAACGTCGATGGAAGAATGTAAGGAGCTTTGCCAGCAATTGCAGCTTACACAATGGAAGGAAAAATGTTCAAATCTATCTGGTGGCATGAAGCGAAAGCTGAATTTGGCGATTAGCTTAATTCACAATCCAAGTTTACTCTTACTTGATGAGCCTACTGTCGGCATCGATATGCGTTCAAAAGAGGAGATTGGTCGTTATTTAGTCAAGCTTGCAAAGGAACAGCGTAAAACGATTATTTACACCTCGCATGATATGAATGAAATTGAAATGTATTGTGATCGCGTTTACGTAATTGGCCAAGATCCATTTTACTATGA
>JAZLIT010000023.1:0-18526 GCA_045617525.1 Solibacillus sp.
TAGAGACGACGCTTAGGATTGTTAAACGTTCAAACCACTTTAAATGCTTGACCTTTTGTATACGATAATCGTGAACTTTAATTGTTTTAACGCCACAAGAGGGACAAACCTGTTCTTTTTTAGCTAAAGAAACGTGTATCGTAACGCAATCCAGGTATTCTTTAATCTCGTGGATGATGACATCTTTTAATCCTAGAATTTTTTCTTCTAACATAAATCATCTTTCATATACTGGATTTTGGCAATTCAAGTATTTAAAAGGATTTTGTGCCTTTCCGAAAAAAATTGAGTGGATATCCCAACAAATAGCATAGAACCAAAAAAACCGCGATGGCATTCGTGCCGCCCGCGGTTTTTCTTGTTATTACATTTTTTCTGGAGCAGATACGCCGATTAATTTTAATGCATTTGCTAAAGTTGTTTTAACAGCTGTGATTAAAGCTAAACGTGCTTCTGTTAACTCTTTATTGTCTGGGTTGATAACTTTTTCAGCGTTATAGAAGCTGTGGAATGTAGCCGCTAGTTCTTGAATGTAGTTTGCGATACGGTGCGGAGTGCGGTGTTTCGCTGCATCTGCCACGACTTGTGGGAATGCGCCTACTTTCTTCAGTACATCTTCTTCTTTTTCAGCTGTTAATAAGTTTAAGTTTTCTAGTGTTGCTGTATAACCTTGCTCTGCTGCTGCACGGATAATTGAGCTAATACGTGCATGAGCATATTGTGCATAATACACTGGGTTTTCGTTTGATTGAGATACAGCTAAGTCTAAGTCAAAGTCCATGTGAGAATCTCCAGCTGTTTTCACGAAGAAATAACGTACAGCATCTAGGCCTACCTCTTCAACTAGCTCACGCATTGTTACAGCATTACCTGTACGTTTCGACATTTTGAACTTCTCGCCGTCTTTATAAAGTTGTACCATTTGGATAATTTCAACGTCTAAAGTTTCACGCTCGTAGCCTAAAGCTTCGATTGCAGCCTTCATACGTGGAATGTAACCGTGGTGGTCAGCACCCCAAACGTTGATTAATTTATCAAAACCACGTTGTAATTTATCTTCATGGTATGCAATATCTGGTGTTAAGTAAGTGAATGAACCGTCATTTTTAATAAGAACGCGGTCTTTATCATCTCCAAAAGTTGTTGAACGGAACCAAGTAGCACCGCCATCTTCGAATACATGACCATTTGCTTTTAGCTTGTCTAATGCGCGCTCGATCTTACCGTTTCCGTATAATGAAGTTTCAGAATACCAAACGTCATATTCAACACGGAAGTTTTTAAGGTCATTTTGTAATTTAGCTAATTCTAAACGTAAGCCGTTTTCACGGAAGAAATCAAAACGCTCTTCAGCTGTTTTTTCTAGAATTGCTTCACCGAATTCTTCAGTTAGCTTCGCCGCGATGTCGATAATATCTTGGCCGTGGTAGCCGTCTTCAGGCATTTCAGCATCTTTACCTAATGCTTGCATATAACGTGCTTCAAGAGAATAAGCCAAGTTATTTACTTGGTTACCCGCATCATTAATGTAGTATTCGCGAGAAACAACATAACCTGCAAAATCCATTACATTACTTAATGAATCCCCAACCGATGCACCGCGTGCGTGGCCTAAGTGTAAGTCACCTGTTGGATTCGCTGACACGAACTCAACCTGTACTTTTTCACCAGCGCCAGCATTTGAACGCCCGTAAGCTTCACCTTGCTCTACTGCTGCTTTTACTACGTCTGCTAGGAAGTCTTTACGTACGGTAATATTCATGAAACCTGGTCCAGCAACTTCGATTTTCTCGATATCTGTACCTTCTGTTTCTAGGTTTTCTAAAATTGCCTCAGCAATTGCACGAGGTGGTTTTTTCGCTAATTTTGTTAATTGCATGGCTACGTTTGTCGCGTAGTCACCGTTAACTTTATCCTTTGGTGTTTCTAAATGGATGTTTAATTCTGTCCCAGCTTCCACTAGTTCAGCTTTTACGATTGCCGCTGCAAGTGCTGCTTTTACCGCTTGTTGTAATTGCTCTACTGCGTTCATGCTTATACCTCCTGATAATCTATTTCTAATTTGTAATTTCCTACTGTGGATCCGTTAATAATTAAGTCGTAATGTGCGATAAATCGTCCATTATCGTTATTTCGGTCTGCAATAAGTGTATGTGTTTTCGTTTCGATTGGAATCATGCCGAAAACATTGTCATAATGACCTGCTTCTTGTTGTTCTTTATTTAAAGGAAGGCGCATTTTAATTGCACCATTTCGCATGATTAATGCTTTATCTGAAGTGAGTTTAATCGTTGTACGAATCGTTTGATCTTCCTGTACTTCCTCGTATCTTAAGTAGGGAATTCCTGCTCGCTCAATAACAGAGCCTTGTAGCCACATTTCGTATGATTCTTCTTCGCCTTCAGTTGGAAGGATTGTTGAAAGAAGTTTGATTTTCACATTATTTGCTACTTCATATGTCATACGTGGTCCACCTTTCCTTGTAATTCTATAACCTTTATATTATACATTAGAAAGAATGCAAAATACAATGGTATCTACTCTAAAAGGTTGATAAATCTAGATTCCTCGAAATAGAGAGTTTAAAGTGATTTGCAAAATAAAGATCTATTTGCTGCTGTTAAAGCCTACACATTAAAGTACTAATTAAATAAAAAAGACCATTGTGGCCAAGGTTATAAAAATGGGTAGAACTTCTCCATTTACCTTGGATCTCAAAGGTCCCTTGCATATTTAAGTGATTTCCTCTAAAACAAATGCAAATTTTTCAATATTTTTATCTGCCTCGATTGTGATGCCAAATACAGTAGATAAATCATTAGAATCGTCAACACCATTAATTTTCTTAGTCATATTTTCAAGGATTTTAGGATTCATTTTAATATTGTTTACCTTCTTACCTTGCGAATCAAGATATTCAAGACCTTTACGGATTTCATCTAATAAAGTGTCCAAATAATTTCCTCCTCAGTTCATTTGATAACTTCTAATCGATATCTTACCCGAACTAACAATAAATATTTCAAAATAAAAATACATACGTAAGGGATAATAATTTCACCTTCGATCTCTAATTGGTGAAGAAAGCAAACGCGCGCTACAAGAAAGCTAGAAATACTATACTTTATAAATCCCATAATTTGTGTACAATGGGTGGAGGTACCTTACAACTTAGAGAGGATTTTCTTATGTTCTATACTTTCTTAATCAATTTTTCTTTACTTTTCACCTTTACGATTCTTGTCTTTTGGCCAAAGCTTCATCTTGATACAAATAAATTTATGAATTTTTTCCCTAAACCCATTTCGGAAAGTATTATGGGCTTGAAATTCGGTATTATCGGCATTCTTTCAGCTTATTTGACGGTCGATTTAGATGAGGGAATTTTAATGAATGGGCGCATTGTTTTAGTGCTATTTAGTGGGTTATTAGGTGGACCAACTGCCATTTTCGTCTCTGGCATATCGATGTTAATCGGACGTGTACTATTATTTGACCTCACCGAATTCTCGATTGTTATGTCGGTTAATTTCTTCTTTCTTATTCTGATTATTACTTATTTATCAACAATTTACCGAATTCGCCTTGAAAATATTCATCGTTATTTATACTGTGCGTTATTCGAGATTTCAGTTATTGTTTTATTCTTTTATAATTTTTCAATTGCAAGTGTTTATTGGGTATTTATTGTAATGTTATTCACATCAAGTGTGTATTGGGCTGTTTATTGGATTTTAGTGCATTCTTACGCTACCAGTGAAAAAGCACAACAAATGATGGCTTTGAAACAAGTCGATTATTTAACTCAATTGCCAAATAATTATGCAATAGAGGCACATATGAATCATGCCATAAACCATAACGCACAGTTTTCCTTTTTACATATTGATATCGATCATTTCTTGTCCTATAACAATGAATATAGTTATTTGATTGGGGATCATATTTTAGAAGAATTTGCTGGACTTTTAAAAAATTATGCAAAAGGTAAAGACGTTTATACCGGACGGATTGGCGGCGAGGAATTTTGCTATATTATCGAGAATGCAGCGCTTGCAATTGGATTACATGAAGCAAATCAGTTACGTGATTTCATTGAAAAACATGTTTTTGGGCAAAAGTACGGACTAGAATTGCAAATTACAATTTCTATCGGGGTAAGTACGATGCCTGATAATGGAATCAAATTGGAGCAAATCTATAAAACCGCAAGTATTGCTTTATTAGCATCACAAAAAGCCAGCTTCAACCAGGTGTATCACTATAATCAGTATTTAAAAGATATCGAGTATAAATAAAAAGTGTAAATCATTAATTGATTTACACTTTTTTTACGTTTTATTTCACCCAGCCTAATAACATTTCACGAATAAACTTCGCTGCTGCATTTACTGTTTTCTCTGATTGATCGTAAATTGGCGCTACTTCCACTAAGTCGAAGCCTACTACGTTTACACCTGATGCTGCGATTGCATGAATTGATGCTAAAAGCTCCTTCGATGTAATTCCACCTGCATCTACAGTACCTGTGCCTGGTGCATGGGCAGGATCTAATACATCGATATCAATCGTTACATAGACATTGCGCCCTTCTAATGTCGGTAATACCTCTTTTAACGGTTCAAGTACTTCAAATAATGAAATATGCATCCCATTTTCTTTTGCCCACTGCATTTCTTCCTTCAAGCCAGAACGAATTCCGAATGAATAAACGTTTTTCGGTCCGATTTGATCTGCAATTTTACGAATTGGCGTCGCGTGTGAATATTGCTCCCCCTCATAATCCGTACGTAAATCTGTATGTGCGTCAAAATGAATAACAGCTAGGTCATTGTATTTTTCATACACTGCTTCCATCACTGGCAATGAAACTAAGTGTTCCCCGCCCATACCAACTGGAATTTTGCCGTCAGCTAATAATTTACGGACCCAAGTTTTAATTTCTGCTAATGATTTTTCTGGATTACCGAATGGCAGAGGAATATCACCCGCATCAAAAAACTTCACATCACCTAACTCACGATCTAAATAAAGGCTATATTCTTCTAATCCAATTGAAACCTCACGAATACGAGCTGGCCCAAAACGTGATCCTGGACGATAGCTAACTGTCCAGTCCATAGGCATCCCGTAAAGCACTGCTGTACTCTCCTCATAATTCGGATGACTTTTAATAAATACGTTACCTGAATATGTTTCATCGAATCTCATATTACTTCACCTAAACTTTCTCAGAGATTGAAAACCCGTCAAACGGAACTTTTATATGCATATACCGTATAATAAGATGCACCATAAAAAAGTATAGATGTTTTTAATTAAAGTTCAATACTTTTCAGAAAATTTACGTATGAACTGAACCCATTTATACAAATACTATAATTACTCGTAGAATATGGGGTGAATGTTAATGAAACGACAGCAATTTATTAGAAAGCGCAAACGCAAAAAATGGGTAAAATATGTTTCACTATTTGTCATCGCGTTTGTTTGTGCAATCGCTGTCTCCCTAATTTCGTTACGTATATATGCACAAGTAGCAGGTGCACCAAGTTTGAGCGTTCAAAAAGCATCCATTTTTCTTGATAGCCAGGGCAATCAAGTTGGAGATTACTATACAAATGAAAGACGCTATTGGACTTCTTTAGACGATATGAGTCCATATGTAAAGGATGCAACTGTTGCCGTTGAGGATAAGGATTTCTTCGATCATGGTGGTTTTGATTATTCGCGCATTGCAAGTGCCGTTCTTGCGGATGTTAAAGCTGGTTCCAAGGTAGCAGGAGCATCCACACTTACACAGCAATATGCGCGCAATTTATATTTAACGCATGAGAAAACATGGTCGCGGAAATTTAATGAGGCACTTTACGCATATCGACTTGAAGTATTTTATACGAAAAACGAAATTTTAGAGGGCTATTTAAATACAGTCTATTATGGTCATGGCATGTATGGTATCGAGGCCGCAAGTAAATATTTTTTTGCTAAATCTTCAAAAGACTTAACCTTGGCAGAGGCTGCAATGCTAGCTGGTATTCCAAAAGGCCCTACCTATTATTCACCAAATGCAGATATCGAAAAGGCAACAAACCGTCAGCACATAATTTTGCGTTTGATGAACGAGCAGGGAAAAATTACAGATGCTGAAAGAGAAGCCGCAAAAACTGAAGTTCTCGCATTTAAAAGTGATCAGTGGTCTGCTTCCAAATCAATTGCCCCGTACTTTTTAGACACTGTTTGGAACGAAGCAAGTAAAATTTTAGAAGCTAAAAATATTTCGATTAGCGAAGGTGGCTGGACGATCAAAACATCGTTAAATCAAGCACATCAAAAGGCCGCAGAAGATGCTATTAACAAAAACATGCCAAACACTGATCTCCAGGTTGCCTTTGTCAGTATGGATCCTGATACAGGTTTTGTGACATCACTTGTAGGTGGGCGTGATTATTCAGATAGTCTCTATAACCGTGTGACAGTAACAGAGCGTCAGTCTGGTTCTTCAATTAAACCATTTCTTTATGCAGCTGCCCTTGAAAACGGCTACACACCCTTAACCTTTATGGATGTTGCCGAAACGACCTTTACGTATGATAGTGGTCGTGAAACCTATACACCTAATAATATTAATAAAAAATTTGCAAAAAGTGAAATTTCATTAGCACAGGCGATGGCAATTTCGGATAATGTTTATGCCGTGAAAACGCTCGTTGATATTGGCTATAAAGATTATCGTGATATGCTCGATCGGTTTAAATTAAACTATTCGGAACAAGATGTACCCGCAACTGCTCTTGGCACAACAGATAATTCACTTTACAACTTAACTGAGGCTTACAATACACTATCAGCCGGCGGACAATCGCGCCCAGCAACAACAATTCTATCCATTGAAAACGCTGCTGGAGAAGTTGTTTATGAATATAAAAAACCTAAAGCAAAAGCGGTAATTAGCGAAGTAGACGCCTATTTATTAACCGATATGATGACTGGCATGTTCGATGCGACCCTAAATGATTATTCATCTGCGACAGGTGTTTCACTTCGATTAAAAATGACACATACGTATGCTGGAAAATCAGGGACTACAAACTCAGATCAATGGATGTTCGGCTATACACCGAGCTTAACTGCAGGCGTTTGGAATGGCTATGACCAGGGTAAAACACTGTCTGTCCAAGCGGATATGGCTGCATCGAAGCAAATATGGATTGATTTTATGGAAACATCGTTAGCCGGCATACCAAATGAAGCGTTTAAAGTTCCGGATGGTGTCGAGGGTGTGATGATTGATGTAAAAACAGGCAAGCTGGCAGTGGAAGCTTGCGAACAGCAACGCTATGTATATGTAAAATCAGAAGATGTTCCTACAGAGAATTGTGTTTCCTCTAACTTCATGGAAGAGGATATTTGGGAGAACATCTTAGATTTATTACCCTTCCAATCTTGGTTTAATTAACGTTAAATATTTCAAAAGTAGAGAAAATAAAAAGCTCGCGTACACTCGGAAATCCGATTTGTATGCGAGCTTTTTTATTATAGCTAAGTAAAAGTATGAGAATCATGGATCATTCGGCTTGGGATTGCTTCAAATGCCGCATAGTTCTCAGTTCTATTTACCCACTATATTGTCCTAGCTTACTATTCGCAAGCCATTACAATTTTACTTTTTTTTACAAGTATATTCAACCACCGTTTGGATTCACTAGCCAAATGTCACACTTTGTTCACCATTGTTAATTGAATGTTCCAACATGATATTGACAAAAAAATCGTTTTACGCACAATGAGTTAAATCATTATTGTTGTAAATCAATATGAAGCTTTTCTATACTTCGCTCCCACATTTCTTGATTATGAGTTTGCAAGAAATCGGCTAAAATTCTTTTTGATTTTTCATCCATGTGATCGACAAGAATTTGACGTTTCATTGATTTATCCATGCGGTTAACATGATCTGCTAAAATTTTATACCCGCGACGCTTCTCGCGATTTACAACCATTTCACACGCTGCTACACCTGCAAAATAAGGTCCGTCTTCTTTAAAATCAATTGTCACCCACACGAGCCAATACGGTTTGCCACCTTCTGAATCAGCACGGTTCACTGTAAACTTAATACCACGCTCTACATCACTTTTTGCATGCATTGCACCGATATCTAAAAATGCGTGTTCTTCATCTATATCAATAAAAACAGGCGATACATTTTCAAGTGAAAGCGAGCCAATCCCAAAGCCTTTATGCCCATCTGTCGGGTCATTTTTAATAATTGTGAAACCCATCTTTTGTTTCGGTTTTTCTTCATTAGCCATTGTAAATACCTCCTGAAACGCTATTATTAATACTATACACCATAATTGTCAAAGGAGGGTACGAAGATGCCAATCATTACAGTGAAAATGTTAGAAGGTCGTTCAGACGATCAAAAACGCGCACTAGTAAAAGAAGTAACAGATGCCGTTTCACGCACAGTAAATGCACCGATTGAAAGTATTTCGATTATAATTGAAGAAATGCCAAAAACGCATTTTGCAAAAGCAGGCGTTTTAACTAGTGATTTATAATCGTATACGCTTTCAATAAAACTTCAAAAAAGTAAAGGCAATGCGAAAGTTTTTATACTTTGCATTGCCTTTTTTATAGTTATTCCGTTAAGTTCACGTGTAAGAAAATGAGCTATACTAATTTTAAATCGGCTCTATTTACCCTAATGTCTAAGCTCAATGATTATGTAATACTATCTATTGGGTGTAACGTCAAATAACCTGCATCCCTTTTATAAAACGACTTCCTTTGGATAATATACTTTATAATCAACTTTAATATTATTTGCCATTGCAGAAACAATATGCGATTGTTCGGCTAATTCTCTAATTTCACCGCTTGGCATTTCCAAATAAATTGGTCGTTTAGTGGAAACAACACCTGGGCGATAAAAGTCATAAGGTAAATCGGATGTAGAATCTGGTTTCACATAATATTCTGGATCAAACCCCATCGATTTTACTTGTTCTACTAGCCACGCGTAACGTTCTGGCTCTTCCTCTGGATTTAAATCCATATATTCAAATAAATCACGATTAATAAAACGACGGCATAAATCGCTTAATATTGAATCTTCCTCTTCCATCCAAAATTGGAAGTACGTCATTAATATACTTTCATCTAACGCTAAATACTGTTTTAAGGTAACGGCCTGCCTGAAGAATGGTAAGAAATGTGTTGGCTCAAATTTAAATTGATAATCGACTTCGCTTAAATATTTAGCTCGCTTTAAAATATGATTTAAAATAGCCTCAGCACTGCGAGATGCTGGATGGAAATAAATTTGTAAATACATTTGATAGCGTGACATGATATAGTCTTCAACCGCGTGCATACCACTAGATTTAATGACAATCATATCTTTGCGTGGACGCATAACGCGCAATATACGTTCCATATCAAAATGACCGTAACTTACCCCAGTAAAATAGGCATCCCTTTGTAAATAATCCATTCTATCTGCATCAATTTGACTCGAAATCAGGCTAACTACTTGCTGATTTGTGTAGTTATTCCCAATCACTTGGGCAATTCGCTCAGGAAAATCCGCATGTACTTTGCATAAGATCGCATTCACTTCAGTATCTCCAAGTAAAATATCACGGGTGAACTGTTCATGATTCGTTTTGAAAACTGTCTCAAAAGCATGTGAAAATGGACCATGCCCTAAATCATGTAAAAGTGCCGCACAAAGTGTTACAAGTCGTTCACTGTTATCCCATTCCGGTCGCCCAGCAAAACTGTCATCGATAATACGTCGAACAATTTCATACACACCTAATGAATGTGAAAACCGGCTATGCTCAGCCCCATGAAACACTAAATAGGTTGTCCCAAGCTGGCGGATTCGGCGTAAACGTTGAAATTCACGCGTGCCAATTAGATCCCAAATTACTTGATCACGGACATATACATAACGATGTACAGGATCCTTAAATACTTTTTCTTCCTCTAACTTTGCATTTGCGTAATCCACACTTTTCGCCTCCATCCATTTTCTTCTTATTATATGCAACATTTGATACGAGCGCACGAAAAAGAGATTACCTCTTGGATGTGGCAATCTCTTTTACGTTACTTTTTTAATTTATCTAGTACTTTTACCATTAACTCTTCTTCAGTTAATGCTGCAACTGGACGGTTGTTTACAAATGTAAATGTTTTTTTGCGGCCTGGACCACAGTATGAATGACAGCCAATTTCAATCGTTGCTTCAGGATCAATTTCCTGTAATTTCGGAATTAACGTTTTTAAATTAACGGCCTGACATTCATCGCAAACATGGAATAAGTTCGCCATAGTGTCAACACCTTCCTATAAAATAATAATTTTCTCACTTTCACAAGTTGTAAAACTCGTTTAAGTAAGTGACATAACGAACATTTTAACATACTTGCTATTGTACTTTATATATAGTAGGTGCTTCAAGTCTGAAATGCTATTTTCAGTCAAATGTATTAGATTTCCCTATTAAAATACAGCGCATATCATTGTTTCAATTGTCTATGAATAATTCCCATATTAACTGGTTATACTACCGTATGAGATTCGAAACTATTAATTTTTTGAGGGGGTTTATGATGAAAGTTAGACAAGATGCTTGGTTGAAAGAAAATGATGATTTACTAGCGCAAGCTGTGCTGCGTCATGTTAAAGAAGGTAGCTCGCAGCTAAATGCGTTTGAAGAAGCTGGTGATTTACTGAGTCGAACGGCGGCAGCATGCGGTTTTCGTTGGAATGCGGTTGTACGTAAAATGTATGAAACGGAGCTTGCACATGCGAAACAGCAGCGTAAAGAGAAAATGCGTGTTTTACAATCTGCGAAAAAGCGTAGCAATGCACTCTATTATTCAGGTGTTGAAACGAAAGAGAATAACGCTACCATTTCCTTATCTTCACTCTCTTTAGATATTGTTATCGCCTATTTAATGCGTATGCAACATCTATCTAGTGATGGAGATTCAATAAAATGGCGCCATATTGCCAATACTGCGAATGAGCGCGTCCATAAATTAGAACAGCAAATTGAGCGCTTGAAGAGAGAAAATCAAGAAATACGTACAGATTATGAGCAGTTCGTGCAAATTATGAATCGGGCGCGTAAGCTTGTTGCCTTTGACTCTGTTGAAGAACCTGCGATGCCTAGCTTTAAAATGGAGCGCAATGGTAATTTAGTAGCGAATTTCCCTGCTTCATTAGAAGAAGAAAACGTGGATGAGTTGCAATAACTCATCCACGTTTTTATTCATGTAGCATTTTTTTATTTCGTTCAAGGACGCGATTTAAGTAAAATACATATTTTTCATTTTCTTCATCATTTAGATAGCTTGGATAAACGTGTTCCGCTAGATTGCGAAGTACGTGTTGAAGTCGAATGATAATTTGCTCGACTGTAAATGCCTCATTTAATAACTCAGATAAGCTCGCCATAACTGATGGGTCTACTTGTGGATAAGTAAATTTTGTGTTCTCATCTTGAAGACTTTCCTCATAAAAATCGCGTATTAGCTCTGCACGCGCCTCTCCACTGCCTTCAATGCAAAGGTAAATTTGAACGGCAACACCCTGGCGCATACGTCTTTGCGAAATGCCGGCAAACTTTTTACCATTAATACTTAAATCATATGAACCTGGGCAATAAGAGCCGACAATTTCATATGCTTCGATGGAACCTGCTGCCTCTGGGAAAAGCAATTTAATTAACTCCACCATTACATCGTAGCCATCATTAATAGAAAGGGATTCTTCTTGCTCACTTAAAATGATTGATAAATTTAATACGCCTGCATCAAGTACAACCGCTAGCCCACCTGAATTCCGTACGATTGGCGTGTAGCCTCGTTGTTGCAAAAGTTCCATCCCTTGTCGGATATGTGGTAGGCGGTGATCTTGGATACCAAGAACAACAGAGGCGTTATGAACCCACGCTCGTATAACTGCAGGACTTTTTTTCTGGCCCACTAATTCGCATAATGTGTCATCCATCGCAAATGATTCGAGCGGTGATTTTGTGTTTGCGCTAATTGATTGGTCGATAAATCGCCATGTAGCGCGCTTTAGAATTCGTTCCATTGCATTAACTCCCTTTACTCTGTCTATTTATTAGCATACTTTATTTCATATTCATGTCAAATTGGTGAAATCGCAATTTATTGGGCATGTTAAGGGTTTTTTTTGAAATAATTGTGCTAAACTAACTGTGAATCATTTTCAATTAGAGGAGTGTTTTAACAATGAATGAAGCAGCAGTTACGTTAGATGGTTGGTATGCTTTACATGATTTTCGCTCAATCGACTGGACAAGCTGGAAAATCGTTTCTGAAGAGGAACGTGCAGCTGCAGTTGAAGAGTTTATCGCGTATTTAGAAAAGATTAACGAGGCAGATGTAGCCAAAACTGGTGCTCATGCCTTTTACACAATCATCGGTCATAAAGCAGACTTCATGCTTATGACTTTACGTGAAACAATGGAAGAATTACAAGAGATTGAAGCAGGCTTCAATAAATTAGCAATTGCTGATTTTACGCTACCTGCATATTCTTACATTTCTGTCGTTGAATTATCAAGCTATTTAGCGGGCGATTCTGAGGAAGATCCATACCAAAACCCTCATATCCGTGCTCGTTTATATCCTGAGTTACCACGTTCTAAATACGTTTGCTTCTATCCAATGGACAAGCGTCGTCAAGGCGATGATAACTGGTATATGCTACCGATGGAAGACCGTAAAAACCTAATGCGTTCTCACGGTATGATTGGCCGTGGTTATGCTGGTAAAGTAAAACAAATTATTACTGGCTCTGTCGGCTTTGACGACCACGAGTGGGGCGTAACATTATTCTCGGATGATGTACTACAATTCAAAAAATTAATCTACGAAATGCGCTTTGATGAAGTTTCAGCTCGCTACGCAGAGTTCGGATCATTCTTCGTTGGGAACTTTGCTGACAACGAAAAAATCACTGCTTACTTAACAGTTTAATTATTTATAAAGGTGTGATTCAGATTTCAATCTGGGTCGCGCTTTTTTTGTGTTTCTTTTTATCGGCGCACTTTCCGCTACACTTGCATATACTTTTTAAAAGGAGGAGCTAATTGGCGGTCGTAAAGACGAATGAACAATTCACATCGTTATTAGCACGTCTAATGAGAGCTGAAGGTGACGGTGAGCTCGGTAGGCTAATGGTTGGCAATATTGGCGTCAACCGAGTACGCGCAGATTGTTAGGTTCTCGGAAAATTTTTTAATTGAAGTCGTTTTTTGTATTATCTATTTATGAAGGGATGGAATGTTGACTTATTATTGGTCACCGCAAATGCAGCAGCCTTACATGCAAACGCCACCACCACAAGGAACTGGTGGATCACCACGTGAAGAATCTTATATTGAAAATATTTTGCGTTTAAATCGAGGTAAACCTGGGACGTTTTATTTTTCATTTGAACAATCGGTTGAGGGCGGCAAAAATACTGTCAGCGTAAGAGGTGTCGTGGAAGCTGCCGGTCGCGATCATGTAATTTTAAGCGAGTTAAAGACGAATTACCGCTACTTATTCCCAATGATTTATTTTGATTACGCACAATTTGACGAAGAGCTTGCTTATTTCTCACAAGTACCTTAACACGATATAAAAAGGAGCGAGACATATGTCTCACTCCTTTTTTTCATTTTTAAACTTGGAACTTTTGAACTTCCGCTTGTAAATGTTGAGCATTCTCACTTAATTCAACTGCCACTTGGCTAACTTGCTCCATCGTTGCCGTCTGTTCTTCCATTGCTGCAGCAATAGTTTCAATTGCAAATGATGCACTTTCTGCACCACTTGCAATTTCACTTACTGAAGCCGTTACTTCCTCGGCACTTGCTGAAATTTCTTCTGATGTCGCAGAAATTTCTTCAATCTGGGTTGTCATTTTTTCAACTGCCTGCTTTATGCCACCGAACGATTTTCCAGCATCTGTAATAATTTGAACACCCTCGATAACTGAATCAAGGGAACTAGTTACTGCACGTTCAACATTTTCTGTATCCTGTTTTATTTCAATTGTTAGCTTAGAAATAGAATTTGCAGATGCTTTTGATTGCTCAGCTAATTTTTTAACTTCATCTGCTACAACGGCAAAGCCTTTACCATGCTCACCTGCTCTGGCCGCTTCAATCGAAGCATTTAATGCAAGTAGATTCGTTTGATCCGTAATGTCTGTAATTACTTTTGTGATATTGCTAATTTCTTCTGTTTGCTTTGATAATTTTTGAACAAGTTCATTCACTTCATTTGTCGAGTTATTAATTACATTCATTTGATTTTGTGCTAGTTCAATTATTTCGCCACCATGGTTTGCTAAATCACTTGTATCCACTGCGTTTGAATGTAATGTTTGCGTAGCTTCCGCAATCCGTTGAACGCCCACTGCTGTTTCTTCCATTGCATGTGCACTTTCTAAAGACATATGCGTAGCTGCTTTCGCTGATTCTGCTGTTTCAGCAACACGATTCGTAACATCTGTTGTCGTTGCAGAAACTTCTTCTGTACTTGCTGAAAGCTCTTCAGCCGATGCACTTAGCTGCTCAGAATTCGTTTGAACATGCTTGATTAAATTCGATAAATTTTGCTTCATTGTATTAAACGCTGTCGCTAATTGCCCAATTTCATCACGTGAAGTCACCGGTAAATCTGCTGTCGTTAAATTACCTGCTGCAATTACTTTAGCATTTTCTACGACATGACGTATAGGCGATGTAATGCCGCGACGTACGAATAGAACAACGAAAACACTTAACCCAAGACTAGCAAAAAAGATAATGTAACCTAAAATTTTTGTAAATGTAATTGCAGCTTCCGTTTCTTCTTTAATCTTTAAAAGTTGCTTATCCTGATAAATTTCCATTAATTCTGCAACTTCTAATATCCCTGCATTCGAATCACTTAAATTATTGTTAACGATATATGTAGCACTTTCTATATCGCCTCGATTGTATGCATTAAACATTTCATCGGCATAAGAATTAAAGGCACTGTTATAGCCTTTGATTTCTTCATAATAGCCAGTCATTGTTTCACTTCTAATTAGATCAGAGAGCTCTTCAATTTTTGTGTCTACTTGTGTTTGGTACTGTTTAAAATGCTCTTCATTTTCTTTGGAACCATCTAAAATCATTGCTCTAGCATAAAGACCCTGCATCCCTAAGCCAACTCTGATTTCATCAATTGTTCGAATTTGCTCGACACGATTATCCAAAGCCTCTGTATTTTTAGTATCAATACTTGAAACATTGAAGTGATTTGCTACGATCGAAATAAACAATAAGCCGATTAAACTAAAAAACATTAGATTTAATTTACGTCCAATACTCATGTGATTTTCACCTCTTGTATTTTATTACTACTATTTTACAAAGAAGAGAGCATAAAATGTGTACTTTTAGGAAACCGAGCATTTTCACTAGTAAATAGAAGTTATTTGCGTCTAATGTCACATTTCTTTTTATTCTGAATTTCGTAACTTATTTAGTACTATATACCCAATTACTGTCGCCACATTTAACATCGCACGTTCATCAAAATGGAAGCGTGCATGATGATGCGGATAGGTTTTATCAGACTTTTCATCCTTCGCACCTGCAAAGAAGAAAGTACCTGGGACATGTTGTAAATAGTAGGCAAAATCCTCTCCGATCATCATTGGCTTACACTCTTCTACTTTATTGATGCCCGTTACCTCTGTTGCAAGTTTTGCCATTAATATTGTTTCTTTTGCATGATTAATAACCGGTGGATAGCCTTCTACATAATTAAACGTATATGTAGCGCCATATGCTTCGCAAACGCCTCTTAATTGTTGCTCAATTTTCTCTTTAATTTGCATGCGCACCTCTTCCGAAAATGTACGAACCGTACCGAGCATCGATACAGTATCTGCAATTACGTTAAATGGATTAATTGCCTCGAAACTTCCCACCGATACGACTGCTGACTCAAGTGGATCAATAGTACGTGACACGATTGTTTGTAATTGCGTTATAAATTGAGCGCCAATTACGATAGCATCCACTGCCTGATGTGGCTCTGCACCGTGCCCTCCTGCCCCTTGAATAGTTAATTCAAAACGGTCCGCAGCAGCCATAATTGGCCCAGTACGGTACTGAATCGTACCTAATTCAAGTGGCGCCCACAGATGTGCACCATAAATCTCATCCACGCCGTCTAAACAGCCATCTTCAATCATCGCGATAGCCCCACCTGGTGCGAGCTCTTCTGCATGCTGATGTATGAAAACAACATTGCCGCAAAGCTCTTCTCGTCGCTCTACAAGCACTTTCGCTAGCACTAATACAGTCGCAGTATGCCCATCATGGCCACATGCGTGCATAACACCATCATTTTTCGATTTATAAGGTATATCATTTAGCTCTTGAATCGCGAGTGCATCAAAATCTGCACGTACCGCAATCGTTTTACCTGGCCTCGCACCGCGTAGTGTTGCTACTACACCGCGACCACCCACGCCCTCCCGTACTTCTAAGCCAAGCTCTCTATGAAATTTTGCTATGTATAGTGGTGTATTTACTTCTTGAAATGATAACTCTGGACGCTCGTGTAAATACCTACGAATCGCGACCATCTCTTCAAAATGATTTTGAAGCTCAGTATATAGCTTTTCCATGATTACACATCCTTACTTTTTATTTATTCTAAATAATCTAACTATAATATACTATAAAATTAATGCTAAAAAACGCTTTTCACCATTACATGAAAAGCGTTTTTTAATAATTTCACTATTAAGCTGTTTTTTTACCGTTTTTCACAGTAGCGGCAATAATTAATGCCCACCCTGTTAAGAATAGAACGCCACCGATTGGCGTAATTGCACCTAACCATTTAATTCCTGTAAGCGCTAATATAAATAAACTTCCAGAGAAGAAAATAATTCCTGCATTTATACATTTCATAGCTACTTTCAACTGCTTTACTTCACCAAAAATAGCCTTGCTCATTAAAATACCGATTATCACTAAAGCTACCGCATGAAACATTTGATATTGTACGGCTGTGTCCCAAATACCTGTACTATAATCATCTAAAATTTCCTCTAATGCGTGTGCACCGAATGCGCCAAATGCAACTGCTATAAAACCTTGGATTGCTCCAGAAATAATTGAACCCTTCATTCCTTTATTCCCTCACTTTCTATTTGAATCTGCATTGTTATTTAAAAATCAAAAATTGAATCACCATTTGCTCCGTCTTCTTGTAGCTTGGGCTGATTTTGAATCACGGGTTGTGGCATTGTAAGCGACACCGATTTGACTGTCTGTGACTGGTGTTGAGGTAGTTGAACATTTTTTGTTGGCGTATTTAATAACACATCACATAATGCCTTAATCGCACTAATTTCCTCTCGCATTTGCTGCTCGGTATCCGCCTGCTTTGCCTCTGAGATATGCTTTTCCAAACTTGCTAAAACTATTTCATAGGAAATCATCGTTGTTCCCCCATTTGCTTCGGTTTAAATTTCATACACTCTATGCCAGAAGATTGCTTCACGAGCACTGAGGGTAGCTGTCTTGTTTTAAATCCATATGCAGTACAGCCACGTGGATTCATTTGATCCCACGTTACACGGAAAAATTGACATTTAAAACAATCAATTCGCATAAAGACTCCCCTCACTTTCCTTACTACTTTATCATGAACACCTACTAAGGTTAAAGTTAAAGTATACTCTTTGAAATTACGCTAAATGCCAATCGATTGGCTCTACGTTTAACTGCTGTAATTGCGTATTTATTTGAGAATACGGCTTGCTGCCAAGAAATCCGCGATATGCACTTAAAGGACTAGGATGTGGCGCCTGTAAAATAATATGTTGTGGATAGCTTTCAAGCAACTTCTCTTTCGCTTGTGCAGGTTTCCCCCACAACACAAAAATAACAGGCTTTTTTCGATTAGCCAATGCGCCAATAATTGCATCAGTAAATTTCTCCCACCCTTTTCCTTGATGTGAATTTGCTTGTCCAGCTCGCACCGTTAATACGGTATTCAGTAATAAAACACCTTGTTTTGCCCAGTGCGTTAAATTACCATGCACTGGCATTTCGCATTGTAAATCATCCACCATTTCTTTATACATATTACGTAAACTCGGCGGAATTTTTTCATCGTTCTCTACTGAAAAACTTAAGCCATGTGCCTGATTTGGTCCATGATACGGATCTTGCCCTAAAAGAACAACCTTAACCTGCTCAAATGGCGTCATTTCAAGCGCATTGAAAATTGCCTCTTTTTTCGGATAAATGGTTTGTTGTGTGTATTCTTTTTCAATAAATTGCAAAAGCTCTTTATAATAGTGGGTTTTCGTTTCATCTGACAGTACTCCTTGCCAGCCTACTGGAATATTCATTATACAACTCACCTCTTCTTACATACGGTATAAGATTGCACGTTTCATTTCAACAAAAACTTAAATCTGACCT
>JAZLIT010000024.1:0-16426 GCA_045617525.1 Solibacillus sp.
CAACCATATCCATATGCAAGCTATTCGATTTTCGTGGCTGAGGTAGCTTCAACTTGTAATGAAGAGCTTCTATTTGAGCACTTATTAAATACAATTGAAGATGACAAACAAAAAATCTACCTATTAAATCACTGGTTAGATGGATTCCGCAGTACGGTATTCCGCCAAACAATGTTTGCTGAATTTGAGCATTTAATTCACGTAATGGATCAAAATGGTGAAGCATTAACTGCGGAACGATTAACGGAAGTTTACTATGACTTAAATAAAAAATACTTCGGTGATTCAATGACGGTAGATGAAGAAATTGGTCTAGAATGGGCGCGTATTCCTCACTTCTATTACAATTACTACGTGTACCAATACGCAACGGGTAAATCGGCTGCGACGGCATTAAGCAAGCAAATTCTTGCAGAGGGTCAACCAGCTGTGGATCGTTATATTAATAACTTCCTAAAAGCAGGCTGCTCTGACTTCCCAATCGAAGTGCTTAAAGCTGCTGGTGTAAACATGGAAACGGCAGAGCCAATTGCGGAAGCTTGTAAGGTTTTCGAAGAGAAGTTAAATGAACTTGAAAAATTATTGTTAAATAAATAATTTTGGGGAGCTATTAGCCAAGTGCTAGTAGCTTTTTTTAGTAAATGTTTATATATTGGGGTCGAAATAATGTTTTTAAATTAATAATAATTAGGGAGTGGTCCTTTATTCGAGGGAAGTGTTATTTTGATGTTATAAATTGTTCTTAAAGCCTAGCTACTAAAGGATTTATGTAAACGCTTACTTTATGTCTATATTGTGAAAAAAGGTACAACAGGTTGAAAGTGTTATTATTCCGTGATAAAGTAATATCTGTGAAATCAATCACATAACAAACATACACCCCTTTGTTTGAACGTGAACATTTCTCCCATCCCCTTTGTGTAAAAAAGAGGCGTCTTATCTGTCGAGGATAAGGCGCCTTTTTTGTTTATAAAATTACACAAAAAAGAGCGCATTGAAAAAGTCCATTTATGCACACGAAAGCGAGGACGGGAACGAAAATCGTTCCTGTCCTCGCTTTCCCTTCGCTGCCATTGTTTCGGTTCCGGCCGGACTGTATGGTTAAATCAATCCAAAAGAAATAAGGCACTTTCCATTCAATTTGAACAGAAAGTGCCTTATTTTTTATCTAATCTAATTTAAGTTAATTATAAGTTCGCGACAGGCTGTTTGAAGCGCCAAGTCGAAGTTTGATCTGTTGGGAAGCGTTCGATTTTTTGTTGGAGCATGCGCTTTTTCAACTCACGATCTGCGTCAAATAAATCCATCGAGTAGATTTCAGCAACTTCTGCAGTCGTTAATATACCAAAGCGTTCAAATAATTCATCTAATGTAGGAAGTGGGTTTTGAATTAGCTGTTCTTCAATGAGCTCTTGTAAAATCTGCTCATATACTTCGAAACTATAAGTTCCACTAATCTTTAAACCTTCCTCCTCAATACATTCATTGAAAAATACAATACTAGGAACTTCATCGACTTCCATTTCTCTTGTAATATAAAGGTCACATTGGAATGCACGCGCTGCTTCCTTCGAACCGAAGTCAACCATAAATTCTTCCATATCAAGTTGTACTTCTTGGGCAATAGTAATTAAAGTTGTATGTGAGTTAACGTTTTGATTCGATAATAGTGCGTATTCTTGCAACTTAGTTAAGTAACGAAAGCCTGCACGTTTTCCCTGTAGTTCTGCTGCTTTAATCGCAATAGAAGGAAGAACAGGGTGTGTAATATCCAGTTGAATGCCTGTTGTACAGCCCTTTGTGCGCTGTGTAAGGCAGTTTAACGAGGATAATTCTGTACTTAACACAAATCGAAACGTAAAATAATGATCGTAATGTAATTGAAGTCTACGAACAATTGACTGTAATGCGTAGCCTTCTGGACATAGTGGGTCTAGGAAAATGTAAAGCTCTATTGGTTTTATCAGCGTACTTGTCAAAGCTTGTGGCTGTGATAATAGCTGGACATTACTCACGAGATCCCTCCTCATCTTCATCTGGTGCATTAATCATATGATGAGCAGTCATTTCTAAGCGACGGTAATAAGTTTTACGGAATTTTTCATCCAATTCAACTTCATCCATCGCCTCGCTCATGCATTCAAGCCAAGCTTGTGCACGAGTAGGTGTAATTTTAAAATTCATGTGGCGTGCACGCATCATTGGATGGCCATGCTCTTGCGAAAATAAATTTGGACCACCTAAATACTGTGTTTGAAACTGAATTTGTTTGCGAATCGTTTCAGTAAAATCTTCCGGGAAAATAGAAATTAATGCAGGATGTTTCGCTACACGCTTATAAAAAGCCTCAATCAAAGTCGAAAGCTGCTCTGCACCTAGTTCCTCATACGGAATCGTATATTTTGAATTCATAGGTGAAACTCCTTTATTAAGTAACTCGTATACGCCATCGTGTATGTATACTGTGTAAAAACGATTTATCGTAAGTTAATCATAACAACGTACGACCATTTTCACAAACAAACTGTCCCGTCTATATGAATCCCACCCTAAAGTATTTTAAGATTGAAAATAATTTAGGACGTTTTTTACATAGTTTTGTGTTTCTTTGAATGGGGGAATGCCATTGTATTTGTCGACGTTTCCAGGTCCTGCGTTGTAGGCAGATAATGCGAGTGAAATATCTCCATCAAATTTATCGAGCATTTGACGTAAATATTTTGCACCGCCCATAATATTTTGATCTGGGTCCGCGGCATTTTTAATGCCTAAATATTTTGCCGTAGAAGGCATTAATTGCATAAGACCGGTTGCGCCAGCAGAGCTAACTGCGTTCGGATTAAAATTAGATTCTTGTTTCATAACGGCTGTGATAAGATTTTCTGGTATTTGATACGTCTCGGCAGCCTTTGCAATTGTTGCTGCATATTGTTCGGCGCCATCTAACATGTTACCATTTCCAACTTGCTCGTTTAGGGGAGCTGTAAATGCATCATTTGATTGAATGTTGTTTGGTGAATCATTATATAAAAATGAAGCTAAATAAGGATTATTCGTAAGGAATGCTGCACCTTCATTTGAATTTAAAAATGAGGACAATGCTGCGCCTGGGTCAGCGATTGAACCGTGGCTACCTAACATGCTTGATAATTCAGTTGATACGTCACTGTTATTTGCTACTAGTTCTGAAAGCATTTCTGTAAAATAGGTATCATTTGAGTTTGTTGCATTTGCAACGTCCTTACTGCTAGACCCTATATTTTGGATTGCTTTTAATTCTAATAAAGTTCGAACTGATTGGATATCCATACTTTCATCCCTTCTGTTGGAGCGCATTCATAAACCTGGCAATCTTTTTTTGCGCGGATTTTTTTTCAATGTGATGCTGTGCTAAAAACTGTTCGAAAATCACATAGCCTAGTTGTTCATCATTTGTTTCATATTCTACCTCATAATCATCTTGCTGCAAATAAAAAGAATGATCGAAAACGAGGGTACCGCCTTGAAAGTCGATTTCAACGCGGTCTGTTGCGAGTGAACCGAATAGTTTTAATGAATTAATTGCGATGCCTAACTGTTGTAAACGTTCATAAACTTCAGCTGCATGTATCACACCGTTATGTAACATTTCATGTGCTTGTGATGCTGTAAGTTCATTTGTCGTTTCAAGGTGTATATTTGTGGATGACTTTTCCTTTAGGGTACATTCATAGTAGTCGTTAATCGTTCGAACTCGAAGCCCACTATTTAAATTCTTCAATTGCCAATCAGGCGTATCGAAATAATGATTTACTTGATGGTGGATTTGCTTTGAGCTGATTTTGTAATGAGCTAAAAGTGCCTCATACTGCTGTTTTGTTAATGTATTTTTAAATTCAATTTCTATTTCTTTGGTCATAGTAATCCATCCGTTCTTTATAAAGATTTAAGTACAACGATTTCTTTAATTTGCGCTTATGAATTTTAAAAAGCACACTGCAACAAACTTTTCTGTATGTTAAAATATGAGAAGAATAATTTATCCCGCATTAACGGGCAGTAAGAAAGAACCTCAGGGACTTGAAAGAATGGGAATAGCGGAACATATGCAGTAAATGCATTGCTGCTTATTGAAGTTTCACTTATTTTAATTGATATGGGTTGATTCTCCAAATGAAAAGTGATTTAACAATAAAATGAAGTATAATAAAGAGAATATAGTAAAAGAAATTTTGTGTTAGGGGAGTAAAGCAGGTCGTGCTTTATTTCATATCGGGGGGTAAGGCAGATGGGGCAATGGGCAACCTTTTTGGGTCCTTATAAGCAAGCTGTGGATGAAATGAAAATTAAATTAAAGGGAATGCGTACGCAATTTAGCTTAAATGGTGCAAATTCTCCAATTGAATTTGTGACAGGTCGTTTGAAACCATTAGCGAGTATTTTCGATAAAGCAGTACAGAAGGGTATACCTTATGAACCTGTGGACGAGTTAGGGCGAGAGTTACAGGACATTGCGGGTTTGCGTATTATGTGTCAGTTTGTAGATGATATTTCTACGGTAACTGAGCTAATACGTCAGCGTAATGATATGACGGTTATTGAGGAACGTGACTATATTTCGAATAGTAAGCCAAGTGGCTATCGTTCGCACCACATTATTGTTGAATATCCGGTTGAAACGATTGATGGTAAAAAGATTGTTGTGGCGGAGATTCAAATCCGTACATTAGCAATGAATTTTTGGGCATCTATCGAGCATTCGCTGAATTATAAATATCGTGGGATTTTCCCAGAAGAGATAAAAAATCGTCTGCAAAGTGCAGCAGAAGCGGCTTTTCGTTTAGATGAAGAGATGTCGCTTATTCGAAATGAAATTCAAGAAGCACAAGCGTTTTTTACAGAGTATAAGGAAGCGTCGATTCCGAATTTACGTCCGGATTCAGACGATAAGGAGCGTGAAAGCTAATGAAGTTTTGTATTCAATCGCGTCTAGATCCACAATCTAATGAATTAATGGGGCTTGCTAGAACCTATTTAGAAGAATTCGGCTTACTCTTTGATGAAGAGGATCCGGAGATTGTAATTTCAATTGGGGGAGATGGTACTTTACTTCATGCCTTTCATCGATTCGCACATAAATTAGATAAGATCGCATTTGTCGGTATCCACACTGGACATCTTGGATTTTATGCGGATTGGAAGCCTTCTGAGTTGGAAAAGCTTGTTTTATCTATTGCGAAGAAGGAATACAATGTAGTTGAGTATCCTTTGCTTGAAGTTCAAGTGCAACGAAATAATAAAGAGTCAAGTACGTATTTAGCGTTAAATGAAGCAACGATTAAGTCTCCAGATGTGACGCTTGTAATGGACGTTGAGCTTAATGGCAATCATTTTGAACGCTTCCGTGGCGATGGGTTATGTGTGTCGACGCCAACAGGGAGTACAGCTTACAATAAAGCCCTTGGCGGAGCAATTATTCATCCGTCGTTGCAGGCGTTCCAAATCACGGAAATGGCATCAATTAATAACCGAGTATTTCGTACAGTAGGTTCTTCGCTTGTATTACCTGCGCATCATAACTGCATGCTGAAACCGGTAAATGAGCAACAATTTAATATGACGATTGACCATATTTCTGTTATTGAAACGGATGTAAAAGCAATCATTTTTAATGTGGCAAATGAAAAAGTACGATTTGCACGATTCCGCCCATTCCCGTTCTGGGAGCGTGTGCATGAATCGTTCATTTCTGATAAATAAAGTAGGGTATTATGGGAAAACAATTTAAAATAGACTTTATAGCAACTAAGCAAAATCAACTTTTACGTGAAGCGATAGCTATTTACGGTATTTCAAAAAGAGCCTTAACGGCCATTAAATTTGACGGTGGGGAAATTACGGTAAATGGACAGGAACAAAATGTTCGATATCTATTATCCATTGGTGACCTCGTTCAAATTAAGTTTCCAAGTGAACCTGTAAGTGATGTACTAAGCGCAGAGTTTCTAGAGGATTTACCTATAATTTATGAGGATGATGCGCTTTTAGTGTTAAATAAGCCTCCCTTTATGAATACCATTCCATCACGCGAGCATCCGACAGGCAGTGTTGCTAATTATATACGCGGTTATTATGAGCAGCAAAATATTTCCTCAACAATCCATATCGTAACGCGTTTAGATCGTGATACAGCCGGGCTAATGTGCATTGCGAAGCATCGACACATTCATCATTTGATGAGTGAGATGCAGAAGCAGGGTGCAATTGGGCGTGAATATGAGGCACTTGTTGAGGGGCATGTTGCACAGGATTTCCAATCAATTATTGCGCCAATAGGTCGTAAAGATACGAGTATAATTGAGCGTGAGGTTAGGCAGGACGGGCAGTACGCGCATACAGATATGACCGTACTGAAACGTTTCGTCTATAAGAAAGAACAGATGTCACACGTTCGTCTGAAGCTATATACGGGACGTACACATCAAATCCGAGTACATGCGGCGTCTATTGGGCACCGTTTAGTTGGCGATGAACTTTATGGTGGGAGTCATACACACATAGCACATCAAGCCCTGCAATGTGTGTCACTAACATTTGAGCATCCAATTACAAAGGAGCCACTGCATTTTACAACAGAATTATTGGCGCAATTTTCATCCATTCGCAGCAGTTAAAAAGATGTTCGGAATTTACGAACATCTTTTCCGTTTTCCGGGGAGAAATGATTCGAAAAAGGCGAGTGAAATTAAAGGTAACTTGTCGAGCAAAATGAGAGGAGGGGACAAGCATGATGGAACCCAAAAAAGATAATGTGCATTTTAATGCAGAACTGCTCCGCCAGTTATTGCTCGAAGGAAAAATCGAGCACTTTCGTGAGCATTTTTTAGCATTGCACCCGTACGATCAAGCAAAATTTTATGAGAAGGTTGGACCTGACATACGCCAAATCATCTATCGCTACTTGTCTCCTCAGGAAATGGCCCATGTTTTCGAGGGGTTAGAGTTAGAAGATGATGAATATGAAGGCGTATTAACTGAAATGGATACAGCATACGGGGCAGCGATGCTTAGCTTCATGTATACCGATGATGCAGTTGACGTTTTAAATGAGCTGGACTCTGAACAGCGTGAAAGCTATTTAGAAATGATGGACAGTGAAACCGTAGAAGAAATTAATGGGCTACTCGCCTACACTGAATATACAGCTGGTGCGATTATGACGACAGAGTATGTTTCTATATTAGAAACCTCGACTGCACGTTCGGCCATGGCTGTATTGCGTAAAAAAGCACCTGAAGCGGAGACTATTTATTATTTATTCGTTGTAAATGAAGGGCATCAATTAACGGGGGTTATTTCATTGCGCAATTTAATTATTGCAGATGAAGATCGTCTGATACGAGAGATTATGAGTGAACGTGTTGTTTATGTAAATGCGCAAGACGACCAGGAAGATGTAGCGCAAATTATGAAGGATTATAATTTCTTGGCGATTCCAGTCGTGAGCTCTGAAAAGAAAATGCTCGGAATTATTACGATCGATGATATTATCGATGTTATTGATGAAGAAGCAGAAGATGATTATTCAAAATTAGCCGGAATTTCGGATATGGATGATATTGATTCAGGACCATTAAATGCGGCGAAAAAGCGTTTACCATGGCTAATTATTCTCCTTTTCCTAGGCATGGTGACATCAAGCTTAATAGGAATTTTTGAGGCAACACTAGATAAAGTGGCACTCCTTGCGACATTTATTCCACTTATTTCAGGTACATCAGGGAATAGTGGAACGCAGGCACTTGCGGTATCCATTCGTGGGATTGCAACAGGGGATATTGGGAAGCAAAGTAAATTCCGTTTAGTCATAGGAGAAATTACAACGGGGCTCATAATGGGGCTTGTCAGTGGTGCGATTGTTGTTGCGATAATATTTGTTTGGAAGCAAGAGCTGATTATCGGGTTACTTGTCGGCACGGCAATTTGCTGTTCAATTATAGTCGCGACATTAGCTGGCGCGTTAATTCCTTTATTAATGCATAGGCTTGGTGTTGACCCTGCTGTTGCATCGGGTCCTTTCATTACTACATTAAATGACGTAACAAGTATCGTAATTTATTTAGGGTTGGCAACAACGTTTATTACACTCATTATGTAGGAACCTCTTTCAGCTAGTGCGCATAGGCTAATGAAAAAGGATGTGTAAAGTATTGCAGCAGGATCAGCCCTTACTTTTTGTGTTGTCGCCGTCCTTTAATGTGCTACGTATTGCGCGTGAGGACGAAAGTACGTCAGTTTTTAATTTAGAGGATCTTCAAATTAAAAATACACTTATAGCAAGCCAACTACGCTTTTTTTCACGTGGTCGTCAGCGATTAGCTCGTATTAAGTTTCATCTAGTTAATGGTGAGGAGTTAATTGGTGTATTGCTTTCAATAAGTGGCGCAAGCGTATGTATCGAGGCAAATGGGACGAAGATTTGGTTTGATGGTAATGAAATAAGGAAAATTGAGCGATTATAGGTTTATTGCTTAAAAAAAGGTGCTATTCATTTTAGAAAAATGAATAGCACTTTTTTGTGTTCTTTTAAGAAAATTATAAAATTGTTGCCTATAGAAAATGTTAATACTAAAGCACTAGCAACTAGAAATTACTTCAAAAATATCTATGTGAGGTAAGCACTCTAGGAGTTTTTAGCCAGCACTTGTCGCAGTCAAACGAGTGCTTTAGCAGAGTTATAATTAGCTACAGATACCTAAATCTACGTCGGCAATACATTGAACAGCGCAGAAGCATGATAAATCCACTGTAATACAGCTATCTGATGCATCAAAATCAACAACTCGACAAGCTGAGCGGAAGTTATATTTTGTGCCGTCAGTCGTTAAAATATCAACAGGATCTCCACAATCATCTTCTGGCACTAATACGCGTAATGTAGCGCAACAATCGCTAAATACATCCTCTACACGGAAATAAATTGATGTACAGATGCTTTCTGATTCTCCGTTTGAAAAGCTAGACATGAATGGAGAGCCATCTTTATTTAAAAGTGTGAAAACACGTGTATCTGCTGAAGTGCGGGCGGGACTAACGATCCCACCAAGGGGCTCTAAGAAGCAGTTTGTTGTACAAGATGAACAGTCATCGTTTACTGACTGATTTTGAATATCTAAAATTGCACGTACTACTTCGCAAACACAGCCACTTGATTTAATTGGATCTACTGAAGTTGAATCTCTACTACAACCCATTATTTCACCTCCTCCCCTAAAAACTCTACCTATTGTATGGGAAACGTTAAATCTGAAAAGGGCGAACGTTGGGTATGTAATGAATAAAGTAAAAAAATGCAGGCAATACTTTTATGAAGGCGGAAGTTTTAGTAATTGAAAAAGGAGGCGTAACGTGAGGCAAGTACTCGTGTTAATAATGGCAGTATTCTTAGTAGGCTGTAATGAGGAAGCGAAGGTTGAACAAAAGCAGGTTTCGCATAGTGGTAATGAGCTTGCTGAAATTGAGCAACTACTAATAAAGGAAAAGGCAATTGATAAAGCGGCGGTAATTGCAGTTGAAGATGAGTTTATGGTGGCAATTCAGCTGAAGCCTTGGTTGAACTATAAAAAACGTAGCTTAGAAAGTGACTTGAAAAAGAAGCTCGAAAAAATTGTTCCAAAAGAAAAATTAGCAGTTTCTACCGACTTTAAATTGTATCACGAAAGTAAAAAGTTATTAAAACAAAAAGATGCCAAGGAAGCAAAAAAAGATCTTGAAAAAATGAAGAAGCTTATGGAGGAGGAAACGTAAGTGCAGCAAAGTGATTATGAAAAATTGGAGGATCATTTCACACCAAAACCCCCAATTTTTAAAAATGTAATAAAAGCCTTTGTAATTGGCGGCTTATTTTCAGTTGTTGGTCAAGCTATATCGATCTTTTATATGATGTTTTTTCCGTTTACAGAAAAAACAGTTGGAAATCCAACAGTAGCGACGATGATTTTCATTGCAATGCTTTTAACAGGTTTTGGACTTTATCAAAAAATTGGCCAGTTTGCTGGAGCGGGTAGTGCTGTACCAGTTACGGGCTTTGGAAATGCAGTCATTTCTGCAGCAATTGAGCATAAAACTGAAGGCGTAGTACTTGGCGTTGGTGGAAATCTTTTTAAACTAGCGGGTTCTGTTATTCTATTTGGTGTCGTTTCGGCTTTTTTTGTGGCACTTGTGAAGTTAGCACTTGTTAGTATTGGGGTGATTTCATGGTAATCGTATTTTCTTCAAAACCTTCAATAGTAGCGACTGGAACAATGGTGGGACCACTTGAACAGAAGAGTGTATTTATGAGCTATTTTGATGACCATGCAAAAGATGAGTTTTTTGGTGAGAAAACGAATGAACGTGGACAAGCTAAAATGATTTATAATGCATGTGAAATTATTTTGAAGAAAGCAAAGCTTGAAAAAATGGATATTGAATATTTCCTAAGTGGCGATTTGGTGAATCAAATGACACCAACTAATTTTGCTGCAAGGGAGCTAGCTTCTTCGTTTATCGGGTTATTTTCAGCCTGTGCTACATCTGTGTCTTCCCTTATAATTGCGGCATTATTAACGGAGCTAGGGGCTTCGCATTATGCGATTGCAGGGGCCTCGAGCCATCATAATGCGACAGAGCGTCAATTTCGTTATCCAGTGTTATATGGTGCACAAAAGCCTGCCACTGCACAATGGACTGTGACTGCATGTGGTTTTGCACTCGTAAGCAAGCATAAAAAAGGGCAGCCGTCGATAATTGCGGCAACAATTGGAAAGGTTGTTGATTTTGGCGATGATGACCCATTTCATATGGGCGGTGCAATGGCGCCAGCTGCTTTTTCAACAATTGAGAGTCATATGAAGAAACGTAAACAAACGTTTGCAGATTATGATGTAGTGATGACAGGAGATTTAGGGCAGATTGGACTCGAAATTTTAAAAGGCTGCTTTAAACAAGCAGGTTTCCCACAAGCTTTAACGGTACTTCGAGATGCAGGGGCTGAATTTTATGGCGACGATCCGACATTCCAAGCTGGAGCAAGTGGTGCGGGATGTTCGGCAGCAGTATTTTTTGGCTACGCGATGGAACAGTTTAAAAGTGGGCGTTATAAGCGTGGATTATTTGTGGCAACAGGGGCACTACTTTCTCCAGTATCGTATCAGCAAGGTGAGACAATTCCGTGTACAGCACATGCTGTTGAAATTTGCATAGATGAAGGTGACTAAATAAATGGCTTTTACGTTTCTTTTTGCATTTCTTGTAGGGGGTTTAATTTGTGTAGTGGGGCAGCTGATACTGGATGTAGGAAAACTAACACCTGGACATATGCTGTCCATACTTGTTGTGGCAGGGGCAATATTAGATGGCTTCGGTTTATATGAGCCGCTCATCGATTTTGCAGGTGCTGGGGCGACTGTTCCTATCACGTCCTTTGGTAATTCACTTACACATGGTGCCCTTGCTGAGGCAGAAAAACATGGTTGGATTGGTGTATTAACTGGGATGTTCGAAGTGACAAGCTCTGGTATAAGTGCAGCTATTGTCTTTGGTTTTATTGCGGCGTTCATATTTAAAGGAAAAAGCAAAACAGAATAGACGAAATTCCCTCCTGTTCAAATTTTTGTGCATACACTAATTTGAAGGGAGGGATTTTTTATGTGGGGAGGATATCAACAACCTGAATATGTTCCATGCGATTCAGGTCCAGGTCCAGGTGGAGGTGCAGGTGCAAGCAGTACCTTTGTATTAATTGTTGTATTATTTATTTTGCTTGTAATTGTCGGAAGCGTATTTTACTAATAGGAGGAATTTATGGTGGAACAACCATTTTTTAAAGCAATCGAACGAAAAACCGGTGTCGCCTTTGAAGAATTGCTCGTTTTAGCACAAGCAATCCAACATGCAGATTTTTCAAATGAAAGACAGGTACGGAAAATCGTTCGTAAAGTGGCAAAGGTAGCGAATAAGCCTGTTTCTACAAGCCTTGAAGATCAAATTGTTCAATCGATAATAAAGGATGGAAAATCGTTAAATCTAGATAAAATCCAAAAAATGATGTGAAGCAGGAGTATATAATTAATTAGGCGAAACATAAAAAATGCTATTCATTTTAACTATGAATAGCATTTTTACATAGATATGTAGTTTACTTAAATTTAAGTAAAGTGAAAAAGATAGAGCCCCCTTCAAATTAGATTTGAAGGCAACTCCTTTTTTGAAATACTCATATTTTTTTCTCCATTGCGCGATGTGGAATATCCGCATCTATAAACTCTGGAGATGTTACGGTATAGTTTAGCTTTTCATAAAATGGAACTGCACCCGTTTGAGCGTGAAGTTTAAGTTTTTTCCAAGATTGTTCGACTGCATATCGTTCTAAAGCATTCATAACGTAAACTCCAAAATGTTTGCCACGATATTCAGATAAAACGCATACCCGTTCTACTTTCCCTATTTTAGGCTCAATTTCACGAAGGCGAGCAGCGGCGATTATTTGAGTGCCATCTAAGACGATAAAATGTTTCGCCATTGCGTCATGTTCATCGATTTCTAAATGAAGGGGAATTCCTTGCTCCTCGACAAAAACTTGTTTGCGAACGGCAAAGGCAAGCTCTTTCTCTAGATCATTTTGCACTAATTTCACTTGTAACAAAGGTCATTCAGCTCCGCTCAATTTAAATGTGTCATATGTTGTCCAAGAGCCATCCTCTAACTGATATAGTAAATGAATACGGTCAATCGTTTCTTCAACATTTACACCGATCATACGTAATTGGCTTAAAATATCATCGTGTTCTGCATCAGAAAGATTTTGGGCAATTGTAATATGTGGGACAAACACGAACTTCGGTGCACCGAAGGGAATGCTGTCTTGTAAGTCTTTTTGTATGTTTTCTAATTGTACGGTAGGTTCAATACGGAAAAAAAGCGTATTCGTAGTTGGATAGAATGAACTAACTCGAGAAGCATGAATGTTTAATGGACCATATTTGCTAGAAATTTGTTCTAAAGTAGCGACAATTTCTTTAATATGTTGTTCGTCTACATCAAATGAATCTTTCAAGGTAATGTGCGGTGTAATTTGTGCATAGTGTGGGTCATAACGTTTGCGATAGGTGTTCGCTAAGTCCTGTAATTGTTTAGATGGAAAAGCAATAATTCCAAATTTCATAAGTCAATACCCTCCTAAAAATGTACATCTATACAACATATTATAGCAGATTTCAAACAACTCCGGATGGAAAAGCACTAAATTATCCGAAAATTTCTATTAATGCACGGCGTAAATCTGGCTTCCAAAATGTCCATGTATGGTTTCCGTCAAACTCATCGTAAAATGTCGGGATATTTTTGGAACTAACAAGCTCATGTAATGTACGATTAGGCGTTAAAAAATCCTTTACTTGTTTATCCATTGTGACAACTTGATCCTCTTTTAACCCGATAATGTGATAAAGGTAAACAGAAGGAAGTTGATCGGCTGAGTGGATGATTTTTAATACTTCTTCATCAACATAGGGTGATTGAAGAACAGCCTTACCAAAAATATTTGGGTAGTTAATAACACCCATTAAAGAAGCAGTTGCAGCCATAGAATCACCAATTAATGCGCGGCTAGAAGCAAGCTCATATGTTGAAAATTCTTCATCAATATAGGGCACTAATTCATGCGCTAAAAAGCGTATATAGGCTTCGAATAAATCGCCGGTCGGAATATATTTTCGTGCGCGATCCCGGGCGTTTTTATACGGAACGCCAATAATAATTGTGTTTTCTATTTCATAATCGTCAATAAGTTGATCGGCTAATCGTGCAATTCCACCTAATTGAAAATAATCTCGACCGTCAGATGCGATGCAAACATGATATTGATAAAGTGGTGAGTAATTTGCTGGAATATAAATCAAGAGGTCAAGTGTTTCTTGTAAAGCTTCACTCCGAAATTGAATATCTTTTACTGTACCGCGATCCATAAGTATCACCTCTGTAGTTTGTTGTATCGGAATTGTATCATATTGAGCGATAAAGGTGTAAAATGGTAGGTAGATTGGGAACGATAATAAATATAAGTCAACAAAAGGATGGTTATAAATGCATAATAAAAATATACGTGTACACTCAGACGAAGTGACAAAGGCAACGCTGGCAGCATTAGAACGCCGCGGTGTTCTAATTGAAGATATTGCAGAAATCGTTTATGAAATGCAAAAGTCATATAACGATGGCTTAACAATGGAGCATTGCTGCCAATCAGTTAATCGCGTTCTTCGTAAACGTGAGGTCCAACATGCGATTTTAGTCGGGATTGAATTAGATGAACTAGCAGAGAAAAAAATGCTGTCGGAACCTCTTCAATCAATTATTGAAAATGACGAAGGATTATTTGGCGTTGATGAAACGATTGCGCTAGGCTCGGTATTTACATACGGAAGTATTGCCGTAACTACATTTGGCCATTTAGATAAGCTAAAGATTGGCATTATTGATCGATTAGATACGAAGCATGGTAATGGCGTGCATACGTTTTTAGATGATCTAGTTGCAAGTGTTGCAGCAAGTGCAGCTTCGCGTATTGCGCATCGTATGCGTGATTTAGAAGAAGAAGGCGAAACTTTTGCAGATATCCCGCCCGTTATTTTAGGGCCGCAGAAAAAATCAAAATCAGATATCTAAAAAGAACAGCCATTTACTTTCGCTAAGTGAGTGGCATATTTTATTAAAATAGAAGCAATGAGGGATATAAATGAGAGCAAAAGATATTAAAACACTGATTACAGGCGGAACCGTACTAGTTGCTTTAGCGCTGTATATGATATTTGGTGAGGCACCACCAAATCTACAAGAAGCAGAAACTGAAGTTGGAGTTGAACAACAGGCTGGAGCAGATATTTCACCTGGTGATGCGGAAAAGGCAACTGGTAAACAATTGATTGACGTTGAATTTGTGAATGCAAATGACGGTGATACAATTAATATAATGCTTGATGGAGAGAAGAAGCGCGTGCGGTTGCTAATGATCGATACACCGGAAATGAATTATGGTAAAGGTGATCCAATGCCTTATGCAGAAGATGCGAAAGAGTTTACTGTGAATTTATTAGAAAATGGGAAGTCTGTGCAGATTTTGTTTGATAAAGGGCCTGAAACAGACCATTATGATCGCTTATTAGCGTATGTTTATATAGACGGTGTCATGTTACAGGAATCTTTAATAGAGAATGGCTATGCGGCAATGCGCTATATTAATAAGCCAAATAATTCTTTAGAGCAAGAGCTTCAAGATATTCAAAAAGATGCGGAGAATGCTAAAATGAATATTTGGTCAATTGATAATTACTTCCAAAAAGACGGATTCCATTCAGAAGTGATTAAAAATTAGAGGTAAGTGCCTCGTTTGTTGAACAACAAATGAGGCTCTTTTCTTTGTTAAAAATGAAATAAAAATAAAAATGCAAATAAATGTGACGGAAATAGGTCTTATTAGTAGGAATCTTTTAGGCTTCAAGATTTTGTAATTGAGAATCTATATTATTTGTGGCATTCTAGTTAAGTGGAAGTTTAGTATAATGGAGGAATTGTAATATGAGAAGGTTAATCCTCGGTATTGTTACGGTCCTTTTTATTTCATTAAGTATGAATCCGTTTACAACGCAAGCAGCGATAGCGGATGGGACATATACAATCAATTACCAGGTAAATAAACCAGGAAGTAGTTCAGCCTCAATGGCGAACGATTATTTCGCTAAGCCAGCAAAGTTAATTGTTAGTAATGGCAAAATGACGATGCAGCTAACAATTAAAAAGAGTTCTTGGGTGACGGAATTCAATCCACCTGGTGGAGCGAAGGTTATAAGCTCGAATGAGGCAGGAGATCAACGTGTTGTACAGTTTTCTGTAGCATCTGCAAGTCTTGTAACGATTGCGATGACGATTGATATTGAAGATATTGATTATCATCATTCATATAGCGTTGACTTTGTGTTTAATGAAGCGAGTCTAACTCTGATTGAGGCAGCTAAGGCCCCAGAGCCAGCGACTTCATCAAATTCTGGTACAGGTCAAGCTGGTTCAGAGGTACAAGGGAATTCGGCAAGTAATAATGGTAATACTACCTCTCAAAAACCAGCAACTGGTCAAAATGAAGGTACATCAAATCAGGAGAATAACTCAGTATCAAACAACGGAACTTCACAAAATAGTGATGATGAAGTAGTGACTGATAGTGATTCTGAAAAAGATGATAATACGGATCTAGAAATAAATGAAGATCCGGAAAAAAACCCAGAAACAGCAGATTCATTACCTATTTTATATATGCTAGTATTTGCTGGGGCATTAGTAGTTTTTTTTAGAAATAAAAAAATAAAAAATTAGTCAGTTGGGGGAAAGAAAAATGTCAAAAAAATATTCATCT
>JAZLIT010000025.1:0-21269 GCA_045617525.1 Solibacillus sp.
AGATCCAATGTGCATCAAATAGTGCATAGGAAAAGGAGATATTTTTTACAAAAATTGTATTCTCCTTTAGCGAAGCGTACCCGTCTTCTGTAAATAAAAAGAAAAAATAGAAAATGATGATGGGTGTATGTGTTAAAAAAATTTTTTTTTGACACTCAAAAATGGCGTGAGCCATTGATATATCAACATTTATAGAGGGAGGTACTGCCTCATACTTAGCGTTATTTGACTGGGGGCTAACATAGGTATTAACAAAATTGTTGAAAGCTGTCTGTTCTCAACGGAAATGACCTATGATAGACTGAAATTATCAGAATTTACTAAATGAGAGACATAGTAATTTTTATTAAAAGAGAAAGATTGTGTAAACTGCGCTTATTGAAAGGGGAGAATATTATATTATGAGTAAGGCTTTAATAATTATTGATGTGCAAAAAGGGATGTTTCTAGAAGGTGAAGAGGTATATAAGGGAGATGGTCTAATTTCTACCCTAAAAACATTAATAAAGAAAGCTCGTGCTTCCAATACGCCCATTTTTTATGTTCAACATAACGCCCCAGCAGGAAAACCTTTAGAATATGGAAAGGAAGGCTGGGAAATACACACTGAAATTGACCCTCAACAGAGTGATACAATAATCCAAAAGACAACTCCAGACTCATTTATGAATACCACATTAGAAAAAGAATTGAATAAGAAGGGTATAAAACATATTCATATTACAGGAATTCAAACAGAAGCGTGTGTTGACACCACTTGTCGCAGGGCTTTTAGTATAGGGTATAAAGTAACTCTAATTTCAGATGCTCACAGTACTTGGAACTCAAGTGAAATTTCAGCCCAACAAATCATTAACCATCATAATGGAGTATTAAGGTGGTTTGCAGACGTTTACCCATCAAAAGAAGTAGTATTCAGTTAAATGAGAGCTTTAATAAAGAAAGAACTCTAAAGCCCCTATAGCCAAAAAAATAAGCCTGAAAAACGGATTACCACCGCTTTTCAGGCTTATTATTGTAGGGCTAATTATTGTCGTTTAAATCGGAATCGTCTTCGTCACCTTCATTGTCACCAGGAGGTTTTGAGCCACCAGGACCGTTTCCGCCGCCATTATTTGGCGGTGTTGATGGTGTTGTTGGTTGATTAGGGATTCCATTTGGATCTGTGCTTCCATTCGGATCTGTGCTTCCATTCGGGTCTGTGCTTCCATTTGGATCTGTGTTTTCATTTCCGGGCTCCTCAAAACCATCGTCGATTGGTGAAACAAGAATCGTTGTTGAAACAGGGTCTCCTACATAGCCGTCAATTAATGCCTTCACGGTAAATGTATACGTACGACCAGGCTCAATTGCTTGAACAAGGTAATTTGTTTTTGTGCTTGTGCCGATTACTGTTGGTGCACCACCATCAATTGCCATTGCAATCTCAAATGTAATAGTAGCTGATTTAGCATCATCATCATCTGAAGGTGATGGGTATTCATAAGTCCAAGTTAGTCCCATTGATTGTCTTTCTTGAACGTAACTTGCTAATAAATTTGTTGGTGTGCCTACATCTGGTTTTTGGTATTGAGGTGAAACCTCTTTAGGCTCTGTACCTCTAACAAATAGCTCAGTACGTTTTAAATTGTCTGGTGTAAATTCACTTGCTAATTGTAAAGGTGATGTTCCAACTTCAATTGTTGCTTCGACAACTGAGCTAGGTTTTGTGAATGTACCTTGCTTTTTATACTGCGCTAAATCGGTCATAATTGATTTAAATAGTGTTTGTGATAATCGTCGTTCTGGCCATGTAGTTATTGGCGTTTTGTAATCATCATAACCTGACCAAATCGCGATTGAATAGCTAGGTGTATAACCAGCAAACCAAGCATCTGGAACGGATGAGCTAGGTAAGTCATATTTTTTGAAATCCTCACTAGAATAGTTAGACGTCCCGGTTTTACCAGCGATATCAACACCACTCACATTTGCTGCTCCTGCAGAGGCGCCAGGTAAATTACTTAAAGTATCTCTTAAAATATCTGTCACCATATAGGCTGTGTAATCCTCCATAGCTGGAGTTGCTGTCGGTGTATAATTTTTTGAAGTTACGCCGTCTCGATAAACAATTTTCGTGATAGCATGCCCATCTGTGTAAACACCGTTATTCCCAAATGCTGCGTAAGATGCAGCCATTTGCACAGGTGAAATGTGTACTTCAGAACCTAATGCAGAAGAAGGATAGATGTTCTTCATTTTAATGCCTACGTTACTTAGGAAAGCTTTGGATTTATCGTAGCCAACATCGATTAACGTTTTGACAGCTGGCACATTTCGAGATGTATAAAGTGCTTCTCGAATCGTCATTGTTCCGTTATATTTACCATCCCAGTTTGTGATTACCTGTGATGATTTTGGATAAGTCACTTTTTCGTCGACAGTAGTGTGACCTGTTGACCATTTTAAGTTTTCGATTGCTGGCCCGTAAGATACTAATGGTTTAGCGGCTGAACCAGGGGAACGTCCATCGATATCAATTGATCGGTTCAATAGTAGATCTGTTCCGTAATGTCGCCCACCGCCTATTGCACGTATTGCGCCAGTTGTTGTATCCACGACTGCAACACCCGATTGGATTGTTTCGGTAGGGAAGTTTGCATCGTCGTTCATTACTTTTTCTACAATTTCTTGTGCTGCTGGATCAAGCGTAGTGTACACTTTAATCCCTTCAGAAAGTAAATCATAATCATCATTTTCACGCAATTCATCCATTACGACTGATAGAAAGGCTGGGTATTTCGTACCGTTATTTGTTATACGATTTTCTGCATTTAAAACGGTATCTGCTACATTGATTTGTTTTGCTGCATCCGATTCAGCTTGTGTGATTTTTTCGTGTTGTACCATTAAAGATAAGACGATATCACGACGTTTCTGAGCGTTTTCAGGATAATTATATGGATTATAATTATTTGGGCTTTGAGGCATACCAGCAAGCTGAGCCATCTCTCCTAATGTTAAATCTGTTAACTCTTTCCCGTAAAAATGATCGGAAGCAGTACCGAATCCATAAACTGCTCCAGACATTAATACACGGTTAAAGTACATTTCGAAAATTTCCTCTTTTGAATACTCGCGCTCTAATTTAATTGAAAGCCAAGCTTCTTGTGCTTTACGCTTTAATTTCTTTTCATTTTTTAAAAATGAGTTTTTAACAACTTGCTGTGTGATTGTGCTTGCACCCTGTGCACCGAATCCGTGACGGAAGTTGGCAATAACAGCGCCACCTAGACGCCAAACATCAAGTCCAAAGTGTTCGAAAAAGCGAACGTCCTCTGTTGCGATAATGGCATCGATCATTTCTTGAGGGATATCATCGTAAGCCACGAATGATCGGTTTTCTGCACCGATTTTTGCAAACAAGTCCCCATTAACATCATAAAACTCAGATGATAGGGGATACTTTAATAATTCCTCATCTAATTCTGGTGCGGAACTTGCATAGTAAGTAAAGAGGCCTATGCCTGATATAAGGCCGGCAATACCAATGAATAATACAGATAAAAGTATGCGCTTCATCCATTTTTTGAAGGATGTTGTATTTTCTGTGCTATTTTTTTTTGCTTTACTCGCGCGTTTATTGTCTTTAGTGGTTGGTCTTCGTTGAGCCATAATAATTCCTCGCTTTCAAATCTAATTGTTCGGCAGTAGCTGATTAATGACAGCTAAATAATCGAGCCTTGGTGTGTAACTAAGTTGAATTTCAATGGCTTCTTGTTCGAAATTCTTTAAAGGAATTGATTTTTTTCCACCTTCATCCATTTCATTCCATGCACGATCAATCATCGGAAATGGTGCAACATAATAGCGATCTAGTTTTGCGAATCGAATGATGAAAAATGCAATACCGCGCTGCTTTTCTACCGCACGTAAATGAATGATTTGATGCACATGAATATTTTTTAACGGAAAAGAAGTTTTACTTTCCGTTTCCTTCGCCTCAAAATCAATATAGTAACCATTCCAGACGCCATTGTAGTCAGTTGTCGAAGGTGTGCGAAAATACCCTTCTCGAATAACGGCTGCACTTCGAGAGGGATATTCTACTTTGACGATTTGAATTGGAACAGGTTTCTTATGAATGTTCGCAATTCCTGCTGCCAAATAATAACTGTTTGTATCATTTAAGTCGTCTTCAAGGCTTTTCCCACGATTACTGAAAGATGTTTTTGGTGCTTTCTTTTGTGTTATCCCTGTTTCTTTCACTTCAATCTTCTTTGGGCTATAAACTTTTCCGTTTGGGTAGCGAATCGCCATAATATCTCACCTCTTCTCTAGAATGAACGTTTAAGATAATCAATGATTGTATTAATATTTTACCATAAAACAGTAGCGAACTTTTAACTGTTTTGCCGGCTTTTGTCTAGTTTTAGCGTATAGGAAGGGATTTCCAGTTCTCCCCCGAACTGACTGGCTAAAGGAGGTGACTGATGAATTGAATCGCCTAGTCCGTATTGCGAACACGATTGACTTTGCTATTATGTTATTACAATCTCAAACAGCTCAGCAAATACAAGTTGAAAAAGTAAATGTACTAAAAGATATTATACAACTTCAGCAAAAAATAAGCGTAGCAGAAAAGAAATTGTAAGTAAAGAATATATGTTCCTATGAAAGTAGAGTATAACCCGACAATTTGGTAAACTATACGTACTAGATAAAAATAAGCGAGGTAACCCCATGGAACTAAAACAATTAACAGAACAATTAATAGTAAGCTGTGATGATGCAGTAAATCGTTTTTATAAAATGCGCGAAGAGGACCGTGACCCGGACTTCTTTGGAGAAGTGAAGCCATATGCTGATCATGTACATGCGCAATTAAAAGTTTGGCAGCAACAGTCTAAGCAATTTATCGATCAATATCAACCAAAACATTTCCATTATATGCAAGTTGATAATGCGGTTGAAGCCATGGAGCAATTTACCGTGCAATCTTTTTATAAAAAAACGAGTAAGAAGCGTTTTATTCAGTCTGTTCAATCCGTACACTATACGCTTTCTAAGTTTTTGCGTTATGTGAACGAGGAGGGTTCGCATGCTGAGTAAGAAGCGAACAATTCGTGAATTATTGAATGAATGGCAACATGACGAAGAACTAAAAGCTCGAATTGTGCATTGGCATACGTTAGAGGGCAAGGATGCAAGCTATAAGCCATTTCCGGAGAACTTACATCCTTCAATTAAGAAGGCGTTACAGCAGCGCGGTATTGAGCAACTGTATTCGCATCAATACGAAGCGTTTATGCAGGCAATGAGTGGTCAGTCGTTTACAGCGATAACGCCAACTGCCTCGGGCAAATCCTATTGTTATCATTTGCCTGTGCTTCAGACGATTTTACAAGACAAAAGCGCGCGTGCCATTTATTTATTCCCGACAAAAGCATTAGCACAAGATCAGAAAACCGATTTAAATGAATTAATCGATTTAATGGACGAAGAAATTCTGAGCTATACCTATGATGGGGATACGGCGCCGGGCGTTAGGCAAAAAGTACGTAAAGCTGGGCATATTATAATGACAAATCCTGATATGCTTCATTCGGGTATTTTGCCGCATCACACAAAATGGGTATCGCTATTTGAGAACTTGAAATATATCATTATTGACGAGCTACATACGTATAAGGGCGTTTTTGGCTCGCATGTGGCGCATGTGTTGCGTCGCTTAAAGCGCATTTGTGCATTTTATGGTAGTGATCCTATTTTTATTTGTACATCAGCTACAATTAAAAATCCAAAGCAACTTGCAGAGGGGCTGACGAATACGGAGCACTATTTAATTGCGAATTCGGGGGCACCAGTTGGTAAAAAAACGTTCATCTTTTATAATCCACCGATTGTAGAGCCTGCTTTTGGCATTCGTCGAAGTGCTGTCCTTGAGGTCCGTGATGTATCGCGGCGACTTTATGAAGCGGGAATCCAAACGATTATTTTTGCCAAGTCTCGGGTACGTGTAGAAATGCTCGTTACTTATTTACAATCGCTCACGAAAAATAAAATAAATGATGATTCAATTCAGGGCTACCGTGGTGGTTATTTGCCGAGCGAACGTCGTGAAATTGAAAAAAAACTACGAGATGGCACCATTCAAATGGTGGTGAGCACGAACGCCCTTGAATTAGGTGTGGATATTGGTCAGCTACAAGCATGTATTATGACTGGTTACCCAGGTAATATTGCGAGTGCTTGGCAACAGGCAGGGCGTGCTGGTCGCCGTCAGGATGAGGCGTTGATTATTTATGTTGCCCAGTCAACGGCGCTTGATCAGTATGTTGTGCAGCATCCTACCTATTTATTAGGGAGTCAGCCAGAAGAGGCCCGAATTAATCCGGAAAATATTCTTATACTAATGGAACATTTAAAATGCGCGGCTTTTGAGCTCCCATTTTCGATGACTGAATACTACGGTGAATTTCAAGTGCAGGAACTTCTAGCCTATTTAGAGGACGAGGGCGTTTTAGTGAAAACGAGCACGAAATGGCATTGGATGAGTGATCGCTTCCCTGCACACGAGGTAAGTCTTCGTTCTGCTGCTCAAGAAAACGTTGTCATAATCGATTTATCAACTACAGGTTCGAACCGTGTAATTGGTGAGATGGATACGTATAGTGCGATGACGCTACTGCATGAAGAGGCGATTTATATGCATCAGGGCACTCAATTTCAAGTAGAAAAGCTAGATTGGGAAGAGAAGAAGGCGTATGTGCGTGAAGTAGATGTGAATTACTTTACGGATGCGAATTTGGCTGTAGAGTTGAAAGTATTAAGTGAGGATAAGGTGGCATCCTATAATACAGCTACTGTTAGCTTTGGAGATGTTAGTATTTTGGCAATCCCTACGATTTTCAAAAAAATCCGATTTAACACGCACGATAATATCGGATCTGGCCCAATTTCGATTCCGCCGATGGAAATGCACACAAATGCAATGTGGTTATCATTTGAGCAGCCTGAAAATTGGAGTGAAGATGATTTAACTGATGCCTTGACAGGTGCAGCATATGCATTAGGTAGTTTTATTCCATTACTCATCCATTGTGATCGCAGTGATGTTTCGGTCGTACCGCAAGTGAAGGCAACGCATAATGAGAAACCTTCACTGTTTATATATGATAGTTACCCTGGTGGAATTGGCTTAAGTGAGCGAATTTACGACCTTATTTTATCGTTATTAGAACGCACGATTTTGCATGTTGAAGGCTGTCCATGTCATGCGGGCTGTCCGTCATGTATTGGCGCACAAGATGCCTTTACGGATAGTAAACGTAAGGTACTACACATACTTACAATGTTAAAAGCAGAAATGATGTGATGAAATGTCTTACGAAAATAAAATTCTACAAATGAAAAAGCTTTTAGGCAAAAAACAAGATGTTAAGATTGAAGCACCGGTCTTTGAAAAACCGGCAGCACCTGCTTATTTGGATAACTGGCGCAAGGAAGGATTGTCGCTCATCGAAAACGATTTTGGTGTGTTATTTGAGCGTAAAGTGACATACCCTTATGAGTATAAGCATGGCGACTACACACTTGGAATGCTTTTTGCTGCTGTGAACGCGTGGGAAGAGGCAGGCGTTGAGCATCCATATGCTGCCACCTCAGATGAAAAATTAGTCTTTTTTGATACGGAAACAACAGGGCTAAAGGGTACTGGTACGCAAATATTTTTACTCGGAGTCCTTGAGGATACAGGTGAAGAATTTGAGATGACGCAATATGTATTGGCGGATCCGTCGAATGAAGCGGCGTTTTTATTTGAATCAAAGTTTTGGCAACGTCACATGACGGTCGTTTCGTATAATGGGAAAAGCTTTGATTGGCCGCAGCTCGAAATGCGCTGGACGCTGAATCAACGCGATTTGCCGAAATTAAAACCGCAGCGTCAGATTGATTTGTTGCACAGCTCGAAACGCTTATGGCGCGATGATATGGATGGTATGAAGCTGACGAAGGTCGAAACAGAAAAACTTGGCTTCCATCGTGTTGATGATATTCCAGGACATTTAGCGCCAATCATTTATTTTGATGCAGTTAAAAGTGGTAATGCAACGTCTTTGATGAAAATACTGACACATAATGAATGGGATCTCCTTTCTCTTATTACGTTGTATATTCATTCCACGAAGCTCTTACTCGAAAGTATGGATGAATCTGCAACGACACTCACGAACATTGGAAAATGGTATGGCGATTTGAAGCATCGTGCGAAGAGTAAGGAAAGGTTAGCGGATGTAACGGAGCAATTTAAGGATGAAGAAGTTGCGACTGCACATTATTATTTAGCCTTAACCTACAAGCGAGACGGGGAAACCGAGCTTGCGCTACATTCGTTCGAAATTGCTTCGCAAAATACAGCGATGCGTCTGAGAGAAAATGCCTTTTTACATATGGCAATCATATATGAGCATAAGTTAAAGGATCTTCAAAAAGCTTTAACAATGACGAGTGCAGGTCAAGCAATTGCGGAAGCTGATTGGCATTCAAAGTCTTCTGCTAAAGACAAGCGAATTAGAGATTGGGAAATACGTAAAAAGCGATTGGAAAATAAATTCTATTTCCCGGGTAAGCGCAAATAACGACAATTTTCTGGACGGAAATACTAGTTTAAGTGTGATATACTGAATTATATAGTAGAGCGTAAAATGGAAGGGCGATGAGTATGAAGCTAACAGCACAAGAGATCGTAGAAAAAGAATTTAAAAAGAGCATGAAGGGCTACCATGTTGATGATGTAGATACATTCTTAAATGATATCATTGAAGATTATGAAGCATTTGAAACGTTAGTACAGCAATTGAGCGATGAAAATGAACAACTTAAGCAGCAACTAACAGACGCTCAAACACGTCGACCAGCTACTCAGCCACAAGCAACTTCAACGAATTTTGATATATTAAAACGGCTGTCAAATTTAGAAAAACATGTTTTCGGTAGCAAGCTTTCGGATTAATTTAAAATACAGGGTTGTAAATGTAACTTTTTTTTAGTATAATAATATTTATCATCAAAAATTCAAGTAATCGCTGCATAGCTAGACTATGTAGAGGAAAGTCCATGCTCACACGGTACTGCGATGTCCGTAGTGTTCGTGCTACCTGAAAAAATAAGGGTAGGCAAAGTGCAAACTTTGACGGCGGAAGGAACGCCTAAGTCTTTGGATATGGCCGAAACTTCCTGAAGGTGCCACAGTGACGGAGCTTGCATGGAAACATGTAAGGTGGAACGAGGTAAACCCCACGAGTGAGAAACCCAAATTATGGTAGGGGCACTCTCCAAAAGGAATTGAACAGATGGAGGGACGCTTTGCTTTTGCAATGCGTAGATAGATGATTACTACCTGGTCGTACGAGGCGAGAGCCGTTTGAGTACTCAGGAACAAAACATGGCTTACTGAATAATTGATGCTTTTTATGAACATTAAATATGGATCTTTACATAGAGTTCCATTGAAGTGAAGACAAAGTCAACTCTGGCTTTGTCTTTACTTATGTTATGAGATTGAAATTGAAACTGCAAATACCTCTTTTTTAGAAAGAGAATTACATAGAATACCTTCATTAAAGTAATAAACAGATTGAAAAAGTTGAGAGATTTATTATTGTCCGAATTTGAGGATAACATAAGGCTCACCGCGTTATTATGGAGAATCTTCTTATAAGGATAAGGGTGGAAAAATTGAGCATAGTTAGCCAAAATCGAAATATTAATTACGATCAAGCGCTTGAATCATTTTCAAGTCACTTAGTTACTAAACTATTTAATAAGGTAACAGAAGGAATTTTAATTACGAATGCTAGTAAAAAAATTCTGACTGTCAACTCAGCTTTCGAAATTGTAACTGGTTATAAATATGATGAAGTGATCGGTTTGTCACCAGCCATTTTACAATCGGGGTTGCATGATGCATCATTTTATAAAAATATGTGGGCAACAATTGATGAACATGGGGAATGGGAAGGCGAGGTTTGGAATAAAAGGAAAAATGGAGAACTTTATCCAGAGGGAATTACGATTTTCAGTTTTAAAGATGCATCTGGCGAAGTCACGAATTACTACGCGATTTTCACGGATTTATCAGAGCGTAAAATAATTGAAAATGAACTGAAGAAAACGGCAGTTCTTGATCTCCTTACAGATGTAAATAATCGATTTTCTTATATGGAAAAAATGAATGTTTTATTAGATGCTAGTAAAAATCTAAGGAACCATGCCGTTTTTTTCCTTAATCTAGATCGTTTTAAGCAGATAAATGATACGTTAGGTCATGCTACTGGGGATTTATTATTAGTAGAAGTGGCAAATCGAATTAAAGGTTTATTAAAAGGGACCGATATTTTAGCTCGTTATGGTGGAGATGAATTTGTATTTACCCTCACAAATATTAAAGACCCACGTGAAGTTGCAAAAATTGCCCAAAATCTACTCTATGAAATTGAGAAGCCGATAATACTTAATGAACAAGAGGTTTTTGTGTCGTCAAGCATAGGGATTAGTCTCTATCCTGAAGACGGGACGTCGGTCGAGCAATTAATTAATGGTGCGGATAAGGCTATGACGTATTCGAAGGGAAATGGCCATTCAGGTTTTTCATTTTACTTTGATGATCTTAATATCGATGTAAAGCGTGTGTTATTGCTTGATACGGAACTCCGTAAAGCAATTGAAAATAAAGATTTTGAACTTTATTATCAGCCAAAATTGGAACTGAATACACATAAAATAATTGGTGTAGAGGCATTAGTGCGATGGAATAATAGCAAGCTTGGCTTTGTGTCGCCTACAGAATTTATCGAATATGCGGAAGATACAGGTTTAATAATTCCATTAAGTGAAATTATAGTGGAAGAGGCTTGTGTTGGATATGCGGAACTTGTGCAAGCGGGTTATGGAAATTTATCGATTGCAATTAATATTTCGAGCATTCATTTCCAACAGCAAAACTTTTTAGAATCGCTTCATAAAATTCTCGAACGCAATAATACATCTGCGCAAAATTTAGAAATCGAAGTAACAGAACGTACTGTGATGAATAATGCGGATGAAACGGTGAGTAAGCTTGTACGATTGAAGCAAATGGGCTTTAAGATATCGATTGATGATTTTGGAACGGGTTATTCTTCGCTAAGTTACTTAGTGCGATTCCCACTTGATATTTTAAAAATTGATCGAAGCTTTATTCAGCAGATTTGTTCACTTGATGAGAAACAAGCAATTGTGGATGCCATTATTCAAATGTCACATCGTTTAAAAATGAAAGTCATCGCTGAAGGCGTAGAAACAGAACAACAAGCCACACTTCTTCGTGAAATGGGCTGTGATATTGTTCAAGGTTATTATTATAGTAAGCCAATTCCAATGCATGAGTTGTTAGAGCTCCTGCCATATTGGGAAGTAGAGCACCAAGGAAGGAATTAAAAAGATATGACAAAATTTCAATTAGTAGCAACAGCTGCAATGGGCTTAGAGGGAATCGTAGCAGATGAGGTACGCGAGTTAGGTTATGAAGCACGCGTAGATAACGGTAAAGTGTATTTTGAAGGGGACGAAATGGCGATTGCCCGCACGAACTTATGGTTACGTGTAGCAGACCGCGTTAAAATCGTTGTCGCTCAATTTCCTGCCAAAACATTCGATCAATTATTCGAAGGTGTAAAAGCACTTGAATGGGAAAAACTTTTACCAGTGGATGCGAATTTCCCGGTTTCAGGTAAATCAGTTAAATCAATCTTATTCTCAGTGCCAGATTGCCAAGCAATCACAAAAAAGGCAATTGTAGAGCGCTTAAAATACGCGTATAAGCGCATTGGTTTCTTAGATGAGTCAGGCGCGACATTTAAAATTGAAATTTCAATTTTAAAAGACATTGCAACAATAACAATTGATACTTCAGGTGCAGGCCTTCATAAACGTGGCTACCGTCAAGTTCAAGGTGAGGCTCCGTTGAAAGAAACTTTAGCGGCAGCGTTAATTAAAATTTCAAAATGGTCTCCAACACGCCCATTTGTTGACCCGTTCTGTGGTTCTGGTACAATTGCATTAGAAGCTGCAATGATTGGGCAAAATATTGCCCCAGGCTATAACCGTGAGTTTATCTCTGAAGAATGGCCATGGATGAAGCATGCGATTTGGGATGCAGCGCGTGATGAAGCAGATAAAGCAGCCAATTATGATCAAGAAGTAACAATTATTGGTTCGGATATCGACCATAAAATGATTGCAATTGCTCAAGAAAATGCGATTGAAGCAGGATTTGGCGATATTATTAAGTTCAAACAAATGAATGCACCTGATTTCACAACGCAATTAACGGATGGTGTCATCGTGACAAACCCTCCTTATGGCGAGCGTATCGGTGAAGTTGAAGTGATTGAAAAGGTACTTCGTGAATTCGGAGATAAAATGAAAAACTACCCAACGTGGTCAGTTTATATGTTGAGTTCGATGGAAAATTTTGAAGAAGTATACGGTAAAAAGACGACGAAAAAACGAAAATTATTTAATGGTTTTATTCGTACCGATTTATACCAATACTGGGGTCAAAAGTCAAAACGCGACAACTAGAAAAAAGAGCTGACGGAAGGGGCAATACTCCTTCCGTTTCGTTGTCTATTGAATTTTGAAAAGATAGGAGCAATTAGTAAATGAGAGAATCATTACCGTTTGAATTATCAAAGGATCGCACATTCTTTGAGTCGTTAGGAGACTGGATGGGCGATGTGTTATATGATGAGCTTCCAGAAAAGGGCTTTGAATGTCGCGATGAGCAAATTTTTATGGCCTACCAAATTGAGCAGGCATTAAAAGAGAAGAATGTATTATTCGCTGAAGCAGGCGTAGGTACAGGGAAAACAATCGCTTATTTATTACCAGCGATTTCGTTTGCACGTTATACAGGGCGCCCTGCATTAATCGCATGCGCGGATGAAACATTGATTGATCAGCTTGTAAAAGAGGGTGGCGATGTTCATAAGCTACGCGATAGCCTTGGTTTAAATATCGATGTGCGCTTAGCGAAATCACGCGACCAATATTTATGCTTAAAGCGTTTTGAGGAAGCTGAAAAAGTTGAAACGGACGATTGGATCGATGATATTGCTTTTACAATCCCAGAAGAAGTATATTCGTCTGGCCCAATGTTAAATGCTGTACCTTACGGAGATCGTTCAGACTTCTCTACGGTGAGTGATGAGGATTGGCAAAAAGTTAATTTCAATGCGGTTATGCAATGTGCTGTATGTGATGTGCGTAATCGTTGTGGTCAAACACTGCATCGTACGCATTACCGTCAATCAACGGATTTAATCATCTGTTCACAGGATTTCTTAATGGAGCATTTAGCGACGAAGGAATCACGCGAGCGTGAGGGGCAAATGGCGTTATTGCCAGAAGTTTCGATGATGGTATTAGATGAAGGGCACTTACTAGAATACGCAGCGCAAAAAGCGATGACAGTTAAGGTTCAGGCGACGACACTTGTGGCAATGCTTGAGCGTATTATGGTGGATGGTTTACGTGAAAAGACTCTTTACACAATGGAAACGCTGCAAGATACGCATGAGTTATTCTTTGATGAATTACGTGATTGCTTAGTGGAATCAATGGAAGAGCGTAAACGTATTAATAAATCGGAGCGCCTTCTGCAACTTGGCGCACATATTGTAAAATTCGTGGACCAATTATTAGAAGAATTCGTATTTGAATCAGAGCTTTATATGATTCCGATGTACGATTTAAATATGGCGGAAGAGTTTTTAGAGCAATATGTTGCTGCAATTCGTATTTTCATTGCGAATGGTGATGCAGTAGATTGGCTTGAAAACACGGATGGCGAAGAAACACTTGTCATTATGCCCCGTTTAATTACAGAAGTTTTACAGGAGAAGCTATTCTCGAAAAAGTTACCGATAGTATTCTCTTCAGCAACGCTATCAGTTAAAAAGGACTTCTCTTATATTGCATACAGTTTAGGGATTAAGAAATATCAATCGTTTAGTGTGGCTTCACCATTTGATTATGAAGAGGTTATGAAAGTGTACTTACATGACTTAAGCCAATCAGAAAAAGCAGCTAAAACAATGGAGCTTTTACGTGATGGGGAGCAAACGCTGATTTTATTTAAATCAAAACAGGCAATGCTCAATTTTAAATCATCAGTGGGCATTATGGACCGTATGTCGATGGCATTTGAAGGGGACCGAGAGCTTTCTGCGATTGTCCGTGACTTCCAAGAAGGTACGATGAAAACACTTTGCTCATACCACCTTTGGGAAGGCTTAGACTTACCGGAAGAGGCGTTAACACGCGTTATTATTTTTGACCTTCCATTCCCTCCACAAGATCCATTATTCGATGCGAAACGTTCATTCGCAGAAGACCCATTTGAAGAGGTTGAACTTCCATTCATGCAGCTACGTTTGCAACAAGGGATGGGCCGTTTAATTCGTACATCAAATGACCATGGTGATATTCATATTTTATTGAATGAAGACGAGCAAAAAGTAAAAGAATCATTTATTGATATTTTACCGGTGACACCGAAATAAATAGTATAGATAGACGACCTTGAAATTTCAAGGTCGTTTTTATTTTCTTAAAAAAGTTTTAAGAATTTATTTCCATTTCTGTGATACCATTGTTTTATGAATTTAAGGAGGTGCGAAGTGGATTCTCTAGTTTATGAAATGCATTATAAAACTATTTTTCACTATACATATTATCTTGTCGGTAAAAAGGAACTAGCAGAGGATATAACGCAAAGTACCTTTATAAAAGCTTATAAAAAAATGAACATGTTAGAAAGTTATGGACAACGAATTGGGCTGTATAAAATTGCGTGCAATTTAGTGAATGCCTATTTTAGACGAGCTAAAATGAATCAAATTTTAGATGCTAACAATGCAAAAAATCCAGCTGCAACAATATATGAACCAGAGAGCTGGCTTCAATCAGAGGCAGAAGACTATGCTTTATATAAAGCAGTGGGGCAGTTATCACTCGATGTCCGACAAGCAATCGTATTACGTAACATCGAAGGATTTTCCGTGCAGCAATGTGCAGAAATTTTAAAGTGGAACGAAGCCAAGGTGGAAAATACAATAGACCGCGGAATGAACAAGCTAAAGGAATTAATTGGAGAGGCTCAAAGTTACAAAATAAATCGTTTGCAGACGATTAAAAAAATGGACCTATCTGAGGAGCAAATCATGCGTGGCAAAGAGGATTTACAAAGAACACTCATTGCTCGGAAAAATCAAATTGGACCAATTATTGTGTGTATCACAATCTATGCCATGCTTTTATTTTCCCTATTTATTCCCCTTCAAAAAAAAGAATCGGCGCAACAAGTACCTAGCACAACCGAAATAGACAATGTCATACTTTTATATAATGCTAAACCGGAGCGTAAATTAGACTTACATTCGATTCATTATATTAATAAATTATCGATTAGCGATGAAGAGCGTACGGTACAAGTTATGGATATGCTGCCTGCCACGCTAGCAAATCCTGTTGAATGGGACGGAGGAATGGGTGATGAGTTTGGGGTGTATGATATGCAAGTTACCTATTTAGATGGGATATCCGTTTACTATAAAGTTCATATTGCTTCACCATCCACTTTAATTGATGTCGAGAATCAAATGAAATATGTTATCCCGCAAGAAATAGAAGGTGATTTTCATTCGTTTATTTGGACGAATCTTGATGAGAATTATACTGTTAATCGCTACGAAGTAATAGCGCTTATCGTCGTCTTTGCAATCATCCTAATTATTAATTGGCGTTACCGCAAAAAGTATGTAATTCGAAATGAGAATAATAAAGAAAAAACATTGAACGGATGGTTATCGTTCATTGGTGGAGTTGTATTTATATTCCCAATTAGCTATTCACCCTATATTATTGGCACAGTACATGCAGGGTTTATGGCAATTAGTATTTTAGCGTATGTATTCATTATATCCCGACTTGAAACTTATTTTGAGGTAATGAAGCCCAATGCAGCGTTTTATCGTTACATTTTCCCAGTCTATGTAGTGGTCATTTTTACCATGATACTAATTATTATTTGATGCCCAAGATTGAATTATTGTGAAACTTTTCGCTCCGTTTAATAAGAGTATCATTTTAAAAAATTGAGCTTCCATTGAGAAACGCTACTAATATCAAAATTCTTTTATTCCCCTCAATCGTAATAAATGGTATAAATTATTTAATACGTCTAAAGTTAGGAGTATAATCATATGTTTCAACTGCCAAATCATGCACCTATCTATTATTTAGAAGGGGAATATTCGATCCCCCTTGTTATTTTATCTATAGTTATTGCGTTGGGTGCTTCCTATACAGCATTATTTATTAACAAACAAATTCAAAGTAATAGCTTTTTTCACCAATTTATTTGGCTAACACTGGCTTCTCTTGCTATGGGCTTAGGTATTTGGTCGATGCATTTTATCGGAATGAGTGCGTTTATGTTACCGATTCCGATGACGCATAATACATCTCTTACAATTGTATCTGCGACTCCTGCTGTTCTTGCATCGTTTTTTGCGTTTTATTTAGCGAATCGAAAAAATAAAAGAATTCGTACCCATATTGCTGCAAGTATATTAATGGGCTTAGGTATTTCTACAATGCATTACTTAGGGATGGCTGCGATGGAATTAAATGCGAGCTATGTATACAAGCCAGTAATGTTAGTTCTTTCAATAGTAATTGCGATACTTACTTCTTTCGCCGCTTTATTTATTTTCTCTTACGGCACAAAGATAACAGACAATCTTCTAATTAAGTTAACTGCGGCGGCATTTATGGCTGCGGCAGTATCCAGTATGCATTATATAGGAATGTATGCAATTCAATTTTATACATTTGAATCAGCGTATCTATCCGATGGTGTCCATGCTCATAGGGAAGGTTTAATGGTTACGGTACTGTTCATTTCAATTGGGATATGTAGTTTATTTGTGCTTACATATTTAACGAGTCGCCTAGATCAATATGTGAATTTCCGGATAAAAAACTTTGATTCATTAACGCAATTGCCGAATCATAATCAGTTTACGGTGGATCAAAAGGTAGATAAATATGCAACCTTAGTGTCGATTATTCATCTTCATAATTTTGAAAAATTCATTTCAGGTTATGGCTATACATATGGAGATAAGATTTTACTAGAAGTAAAAACGTTAATCTTAAAAATATTACCGAAGGATGCAAAAGTTTATCGTACAGAGGCAAATCGATTTACTGTTGTTATGCCAATTGGTGCAGATAGCCAATCTTATCCAATTGCATTAGAACGGATTTGCTCGATTTTATCGAAGCCTATGTTAATTGGGAATCATTTTGTGACAGTTGAAATGGGCTGTGCTATTTCATCTACGGGAAAACCTGAGCGTGTTCACGATCATTTTTCAAATGCGATTGCAGTACTCCAAGCATCTTCTACAAAGTTTAAGCATCAGTTAATTATGTATAATCCTTTGCTTCACACCTATAATTTTGAAAGAAAATTGGCACAGGATGTAACAGAGGCTATGGTAATACCCCAAATGTATCTTGTCTATCAGCCGAAGATTGATCCGAAAACAGAGACACTATCTGGTTTGGAAGCGTTAATTCGATGGAATCACCCGGAATATGGAATGATTTCCCCAGCAGAATTTATACCTATTTTGGAAGCTTCAAATCGAATTGCGGAACTAACAGATTGGATTATTGAACAGGTGTGTAGACAAATTGAAAAATGGAACAACGCAAATATTTCGTTCCGACAAGTTTCAATTAATATACCTGGATCTTACGTCACATCGCCAAGGCTTACAGATACTATTAATGAATGTTTGATGCGACATAATATTCCGGCAAGTCAAATTGAACTAGAAATTACGGAAACAAGTGTAATTCATGATATTCAAAATGCGATTCAAGCTGTCCGTCAATTTAGAAGTAAAGGTTTAAACGTAGCGCTAGATGACTTTGGAACAGGCTTATCGTCGTTGTCCTATTTGAAGGAAATTCCGATTACGACGATAAAAATTGATAAATCGTTTGTCGATGACGTGCCATCGTCCCAAAAAGATGCTGCAATTTTAAGTGCAATATTAAATTTGTGCTATTCACTGGACTTAAACGTAGTGATTGAAGGGGTAGAATCGGAAGAGCAAATCGCTTATTTATTAGCGATGCCAAATGTGCCGATTGTACAGGGCTATTTCTATTCAAAGCCGTTAAATTCAATTGAATTTAACGAGTGGTACAGTAAATCTGGCTTAATTCCCTCAATGTCTTCATAAGCGTCCGTCTATTTCGTATGTTTAATGCCCGATTAGCAATTATATTATTATCTAGCAAGTAGCAAAAAAAAGAATCGTTAGAGCGCGGTATCGTTAATTCGAGACCGCTTTTATTTTTTTAGGAAATATTTTTCCGAAAAGTGAGTAAAATTAAACGTTTAATCGTTGTATAAGTAGGAGGTGTAAAATGGACGTCTCAATCTATGAAAATCATCAAAAAGCAGTTTTACACTATACATACTTTCTTGTGGGGAAAAAGGAACTTGCCGAAGATTTAACGCATGATACGTTTGTGAAGGCGTATAAAAATCCGAAGCAAATCGGTACATTAGAAGGGCAGCGTGCATGGCTTTTTACCATTGCACGAAATACTGTCTACGATCACTTTAAACGTGCAAAAATCATTGAGTTCATCTCGTTCACGAAAAAGAATGAGCGTGCCTCAACGGATTATGAGCCGGAGCAATGGCTGATACAGGATGAAGAAAACTATCAATTATATAAAGTGCTTGGTCAACTTCCGATGGATTATCGTCAGGCAGTGGTACTACGCAAAATTGAAGGCTATTCAATTAAGGAATGTGCAGAAATTTTAGGCTGGAACGAAGCAAAAGTGAAAAATACGACGGAGCGTGGCATGAAAAAGCTGCAGCAACTACTGGGAGGTGATATCGATGAAACTTGATGAAAAATTGCAGAATATTCGTCGGATAGAACAGACACCAGAAGAATGCATGAATGCGCAAAAGAAGATAGAGATGGCGATTAAGCCTCGAAGAGTTCAGCTAACACCTCTTTTTGTTAGCGGGGCGATGATTGCGATAATGTTGTTTCTAGTATTTATATCGCCCATGATGCAACAATCGCAACATACGGTAAGTGAACAGGGGATACTTAAGAAGGTAACAATTTTAGAAAACCATAAGCCCCAAAAATTATTAAATTTGAACTCCATTAATTATATCGAAAAAGTTGAAGTGACAGATACTCAAAAATTAACGCGAGTTACGAATTATTTTTCGGACATACTTCAGAATGGTGTGCAATGGGATGGTGAAATTGAAGAGAAATATCCGATTAGAGAAATGCAATTAACTTACAGTGATGGTGCATCCGTTTATTATAAGTTATTCTATGAAGAGCAAAGTCATGTTATCGATGTTACGAACGGTGTAATCTATTCGATTCCAGAAGAACTTGAAGGTTCATTTTTTAGCTTCATAAATGAAAACTATAATGGAAAATCACCCTTAATAAAATTTCTACTATATGTAATGCTTATTTTATTCCTGCCACTTGCGATTATTGATTACTTCTACCGAAAAAAATACGGGCTGAAGGATGAAAAAGGGAAGAAAAAGAAACTTCCCTTTGTTGTATTTATCATCATATATCTATTATTTCTTGTACCTCTTATGTTTGCTGAAGAGCTATTTGGCACTGTCCATTTTGGTGTTGTGCTAACATGCTTTTTTATTGGATTTATTGCAATATATGAATTTGAAACACGTTTAAAAATTATGTTGCCAAATCCTTATTTTTACCGCATATTGCTTCCAGGGCTCATTTTAGGGTTTTTAATTATTTATCTGATTATTGTCTAATTTCGAAATTCGAAGTATTATTATGTATAAAGTGAAACTCGTCAATTAGTGTGGATTTTCTTCATCCCCGCTGATTGTTAGTCTTCACCAATCGGGCGTTTACGGGCAGTTGACCCTTCTGCGTTGGCTTCTGTTTTACCTAAGCCCAGCGTTTGAGTCTTACTGCCTGTTAATGCAGGAAAAAATAGGGGGAATAACGATGACAATGACAATGACAACACATCAACCATTCGTGGATTATGTGAAAAAAATGCAAAATTACGGTGAGGCGCTATCTGTGATTTACTGGGATATGCGAACTGGCGCACCGAAAAAAGGCTTAGCGCAGCGTGCGGAAGTAATTGGGACATTGTCTTCGGAGCTATTTGCACTTCAAACTTCAGATGATCTGGGTGCATTATTAACGGAAGTAGAGAAAGATTTAGCAAATGTAGACTTCATCACGAAGCGTCTATACGAAGAAGTGAAAAAGGGCTATGATGAATCGAAAAAAATTCCTGCCGATGAATATAAAAAATATGTCATTCTTCAATCAAAAGCAGAAACAACTTGGGAAGAGGCGAAAGCAACTGCTGATTTCTCATTATTCCTTCCAGCGCTAAAAGAAATTATTGCCTACCAAAAGAAATTCGTGGGGTATTGGGGCATTAAAAATGGTTCGGCCTACAACACTTTACTTGATAAATACGAGCCTGAAATGACGACTGAAATTTTAGACCGCGTATTTGGTGAGTTAAAAGAAACGATTGTGCCATTAGTGAAGGCAATCAGTGAATCACCAAACAAGCCGAATACAGAAATGCTATTTAAGCATTTCCCTAAAGCGGGTCAACACGCGACGTCACTTGAAATTTTAGAGAAGCTTGGCTATGACTTTGAAGCGGGCCGCTTAGACGAAACAGTTCACCCATTCATGATAGGCTTAAACAGTGGTGATATCCGTGTAACGACGAAATACGATGAAAATGACTTCCGTTCTGCTGTATTTGGCACGATCCATGAATGTGGTCACGCGCTTTATGAGCAAAATATTGATCCAGTCCTTAACGGATTACCATTATCAACGGGTACATCAATGGGAATTCATGAATCACAATCACTGTTCTATGAAAACTTTGTTGGCCGTAATGAATCATTCTGGAAGCATAATTTTAATGTGCTTCAAAAGCATTCACCAGAACAATTTGGCGATGTTGCGGTAGAGGATTTCCTAAAGGCGATTAACTTTGTGGAGCCTTCATTCATTCGCATCGAAGCAGATGAGCTAACGTACCCGCTTCACATTATGATTCGCTATGAAATTGAGCGTGAGTTGTTT
>JAZLIT010000026.1:0-11037 GCA_045617525.1 Solibacillus sp.
AGGTTTTCTTATGTCAAATGAATTATCTTATGATTTAAAAGCTAAAGTAAAAATTAATAAGGTGATTCGATTAATTCGAGTCATCTTTTGATTTAGGAAAGGAAAGTTTTGTATAATAGAGTAAATTTACACGAAAAGGTGATGGGAATGAATAGAGAAAGTACGCAAATAATTATTTCAAATAAAATCAAATTAATCCGAACTGAGGCCGATTATACACAAGATAAAATGGCTGAAATATTAGGGATATCAAAAAAGACGCTCGTCCAGATTGAAAAAGATCGCATCCAATGCAGTTGGACGATTTGCATCGCTGTCTGCGCTTTATTTCGCGAAAGTACTATTTTACAAAATGAATTTGGTGGTGATCCAATGGATTTCATTGAATTAATTGCACATGAAGTTATAATTTCACCGCAAGAGAAAACACTCGGGGGCCATATTTGGTGGCGTAATATTAAGAAGTCCTCAAATTATCGTCTACAGCAAAATATAATCAGCAAACATTATCGTATTTTAGATAATAATGATTTTCGTTTAATTAGTACTTTTGATGACAAAACAATCAAAGAAAAATGGGCAAGACTAAATTCAAACGAGGGACTTCAATTATAGATAATTAATACCTTTTAGATTGGAGGGACCAAAATGGGTGTACCCGTCGCAATTATTATAATCATTGTCCTTATAATGACAATGTTTGCTACAGCAGCATTTATTATTTATAAAAATCGAGATAAATTTCTTTCACAAACCATCGATCCCATTCCTAAAAAAGATAGAGAATACAAGAAGCTTCATTAGAATGTGACTTTACAGAATTCCAAAAATTAGCCTTGCTGTAAGAATACATTTATCTCAAGATTAACAATTATTACACTTATAAATTTAAAAACGTTCCCAAATCAAAGTTTCGGAGTATTTATTTGGGACGAGTAATCGCAGGAGCTCCTCTAATTGCCTGCAACCTAAAAGGCAGGCAATTTCAGGTACACCCTAACATTTGACGTAGAACCAAATATAGTACATCGAAATCAATATAATAAAAAAAGAAGGCATCTCATGCATAATCGCATTAGATACCCTCATATTCATTAACACTACTATTTATTATTTAATTTTGACCATTTTTCTTCTAACCAAGGTTTAAATTGATCGCCCTTTTCACCTTCATACGCATCATATACGTCTAGACGCATACGCTCTAATTTAGATGCAAAATCTTCTACTGTATGGCCTGCAGGTAAGCTTTTCCATACACGTAATAAAATTTTGTCAACGCCTTTAATAATATCAAAGCGCGCTGGCTCTGGTTTTTTCACTGAAACGCCGAAATCAACAAGCGCTTCATATGCAGCCAGACGGATTTTATAAACTGTATCGTTATTCATACGGTTTGTTAATAAATCGATTACTTTATCATCTTTAAAGCCTGCTAATGTATTAACAGCTTCAAGACGCTGACTCCAGCTCGATGTATAATTGGCTTCTTTTTTTAATTCTGCATAGTCTTCTGGTAATTCTGTTTTAAAATTTTTCAACTTTGAGCACCTCTATCAGTTCAATTGTTCTATATAAATTCTTATTATACGTTTTATTGCGCTAAAAAGCGAATACTGTTGCTTTACTTTCCTGAAATAATGCTAGGATTCCTTTTCCTGTAAAGTAATGTTCCCTATTTAAATAAATACTTCGATTAACTTAACATCAACCCTCGATATAATTCATGTTAAGTATCGTAAGGCAAACGGAAACCTATGTAGTCGCAAGGTAAATAAAAAAGAGCAGCTTTGGCTACTCTCACAATTCGCTCCCGTATTTAATCTAAATTATCAATAGCATACTGAGCTTCTTCTTGAGTAAACTTTTCTCCATATTCTGATATCAATTGTTCATAGATAGCTGACTTCGACATATCCATGTTCTCAGCGTATGATTGTGCTTTTTTAAGTGCATTTTCTTTCCAATCATGCTCAATTGTATTAATAGCATACTGGGCTGCATCTTCTGGGAACTGTTCTCCATATTCTGAAACTAATTGATCATATATGGCTAACTTAGACATATCCATATTCTCAGCATAGGATTGTGCTTTTTTCAATGCTGATTGATGCTCTCTAGGAACACTTTCATCTACTACTTCATCATTTTCAGTTTTAGTATCAGAATCAACATTAGCTTCATTTATGTTGTTATCTTCAACAGCATTGTTTTCTTCAACAGCATTGTTTTCTTCAACAGCTTCATTGTCTCCGTTACCTCCTAAAAAGGCAATAAATACGATTAAAGCTACAACTACCCATACCCACCATTTCTTATAAAATGGGGTTTTATTCTTATTTTCTATATTCAATATAAACAACTCCTTATACGCTTCGTAATACATTACTAATACTCGGTAGTATGGACTCATCGCTCAATTTCATACTTATTTTCTATAAACTTTGCTTCCGCATTCTATTCTTTAATTCAGCTTCGAAATTTCCCAAACAGAATTTAAGATATATTTCGATTTTCACCTTAAAATTCTCTTTAGGTTATCAACAAAGAGCTGTAAACATCCATACTCCAATGAGTGATAAAATAGGTCGCAAATAGGTCCCCAAAAAGTACCATTTTCACATTTAACGGACCCCAATTTCATTGAAAAAACACAATTTAACTTATTCATTTGAAATAAACTCCTTCGTGTATTACAATTAATAGATTACCTATAAAAATTACCTAGGAGTGATGAATTGCATCAAATTGGAGATTTAGTCGTTTATTCTACACATGGTGTTTGTGAAATTGATGAGATTTGCGATAAGACATACGGGGATATTACAGCCCAATACTATATACTTCATCCGATTTACAACAATAACCTGTCAATTCAGTCACCAGTTAATACCACAAAAGCAGGTCTTTCTCACCTAATTAGTGAAGAAGGCGCTTTAGCCGTTTTAGAATCTTTCAAAGGTGAAGGTGTCGCTTGGATCGACAATACGAATCATCGTTTGAAAGCATACAATGATATTGTGAAAAGCGGTGATCGCTTAGAAATTTCTAAAGTTATTAATACGTTACTGCGTAAACAGCATGAGTTACTAGCAATTGACCGCAAGTTTTCAATCCAAGATAATAAAATGCTTACATCGATTCAAGGTATGTTATACCCTGAGTTATCGATTACGTTAAAAACAGATTCAGAAGAAATTGCTGCAACCGTTTTAGAGCGTTTAGGACTTTCCTCACAAACAGCTTAATTTAGGTATAAAAAGAAAAGTGTTATTGATTTTTAAAAAATCAATAACACTTTTTTTAATGGCGATTAAATAAATATTTTCTTGCATCTGCTTCTACATTTCGTCTGCACGTATCACAAGAATATTTGCCCTTTGGATTACGCTTATAATCCGCATATTGTCTTGTGTTATCAAAAAGTTTGAAAGTTTTCTTACAATATCTACATACGGTTTCATAGTAAATCATGTGATACTCCCTCCCCTAATAAACGTCACATCCTCATATCATAAAGCAAATCAAGCACGATTAGAGTGCTTAAATTAATTTTTGACTGTAGGTGGCATTAATCCCTCTAAAAACACTGTAAACGCCTGTAACACGTCTGTAGTTACACCATGCCCATCTGCGAATTGATAAAATGTTACGTTAGCGCCAAATTCCTCAAAGAATCGTGCACTATTCTGCCCCCAAGACATCGGGTAAACATAGTCGTATTCTCCATGTGAAATGAAAATCGACGAATGATTCATCTCTGCCTTTTTATATTCCAATTCCACAAATTCAGGTAAGAAGCCACTTAGCGCTACTGTCCCACGAACCATATTTCCTAAAGTAACAGCTACCGCCTGTGCAATAGCAGCACCTTGGTTGAATCCAACTAAATAAATTTGATCTAAAGCAATATCATATTCTTGTATTGCTTCAACGATGAAATTTTGCGTAAATTGAACGACTTTATCGAATATATGACGCTCTGGCTTACCTTCTTCTTCAAACGTATAAAACGCATAGCCAGGTGTATGTTTAATTGGCCCTTGTAAGCTAAAGATATGGCAGTTTTGCTGGAAGCCTTCTACAAGTTGTAATAAATCTTTTTCGTTGCTTCCTAGTCCATGTAAAAGGAAAATTGCAGGTTGTTTTTCCCCCTGGGTTTTAGGTGCTAGATGTATAAATTGATAAGGTGATTTCATGTTTTTTTGCTCCTTACGTTAACTCCATTTTATTCACGAATTGATCAGCGTAATACGCCACATACCCATCCATGATACGGATTGTTTCCTGTTCATCTCCAGTAAATAGCTTTTGTGCATTTTGCTGAAGTAGTAAAAAAGATAAAAAATCAAAACGAAGTGAATGTTCCACAGATGCATAAGCATAGTCATAAATAACATCCTCACTTGCTACATTAAGCGTTGTATATTGATTATGGAATATCGTTGTATATTCATCCATTTGCTTCGCAATTCTTTCACGAATTATCATTTGCTGTTGAAGAGCCTTTGTTTCAATTGAGGTTACACTGGGAAGCTCCTCAGTGTTAAATAATTGATGTAAAAGATCCATCCATACTTTTTTATATTCAACAAAATATGTAATGTTCAACATTAAGCGATCAAATAAATCCGTTTCGGTTGTTGCAGATAAACGCTTTGAATCGACATTTTGTTGGATAACAGATGTAAATTTTTCAGCGTCTGCCTTTAATGTTAATGTTTGCATTAATACTTCAATTGATTCGTTAATTTGTTTTTGGCTTAATGTTAATGCAGTCATCTAGACACATCCTTTAAATTCATTTCCAAGCTTATCGTATCACGCATTTTACGTTCACGCATCAATTTCTGCACACTTTTAGCATGATTACCCCTGTAATAATTCGCCTAAACTTACGTGCGTACTGTCAATTGCAGATTTTAGCGATTTTTGTGTAGGTCGGCATTTTTCCGTTGCACTTGTTAATGCCTCAATGGTACTTTCTAAAAAGCCCTCACCACCTAAATTTTTATAAAGCTCCATTAACGTCAATGCTTTCACCCAATGCCAGCGGGCGTTATCTGCATCAAGTTCAATTGCTTGTTGTAAATAAGCAAGTACTTCAAATGGAGAATGATTTAAGCGTTGCATGGTTTGCGCTAGTATACCTGAGTACACCGCTTTTTCTGGTACAAGCTTGGCTGCCTGCGAAAAAGTATAGATACTCTCTTCATAATGATGTGCATATAAAAATAAATAGCCTTGCGTATAAAGAGAGTGTGCCTTTTCATTAACAGTACCGGTCCTAGCTAACTGTTCTAATTCTTTGATTTGTGCTTGAAATAACTCTTCATCAGAAATCGCGCGAATTTTATGTACATCCGTATCTTCAAGATAGCGCTCATCTGCCCCCTCGATACTCTGGGGACCGCTTTTCCGTATATATTGAGGCATTTCTGCAAAATTATGCTTCTCAAATAATTCGATATAACGTAGCGCTTCTTCTGAATTCTCTTGATTTTTAGCTAATTCATAACAAGCTCTCATATTTCCCAGAAAAAATTGTGTTTCTATCTGTTTCATCAGTCTGTCCCCCTAATTACTGTTATTATATCTAAAATAGTTGTTCTATTTAACCTTTTTTAACGACTTATCTTAGCGAAAGTTTTATTTCCAATTTCGGTACCACAAAAACATGGTTCATTAAAAGTTTATAAATGAATATTTTTTCCTTTTAATAATTAAAAGCCAGCTATTACGCAAATCTCGATTCCTCTCGAAAATTGCATAGTCAGCTGGCTTATTTTTATTTACTAATTTCTGCTACAACTTCAGAAATAACAATTTGTGATTTAATGACTGGAGAATTTTGATCAGACTCTCCTGAATCATTGGCCGGACGCTTATGTGAATCCTTAAATGCATCACTAGAACGCCAAACTTCAAATGTCTCAACAGAATCCCAGTACATCATTACATTCATTTCATCATGCTCTTCAGACTGTTCAGAAACCTGAACTTCCACTCGCTGAAAACCTTCAAACTGTTGAAGTGGGCCAGGTTGTGCAAACATTGGCGCCATTTTTTTACCCATACCTTTTTTCACAAAAATTCGATTCGTTACTGTAATCATAGAACGACTCCCTTTGAACACATAAAAATAGTGTTAGAATATTTACATTCAAACATATAAATAACAACTCTGCAACTTATAACACCAAAAAATTGTAAGCTAGGTAACTCCCTGCCTAATCTTTTTGTTCTACAACAATTGCATCATCTGGCTTCGGACCTTTTTTTACTTCTAAATAGTGCAATTGATGCCCATCACGTTCTTTTATCGAGAAAGTATAACCATCATAGTAAATGCGATTATTTGAATCTAAATCCATGTCATTCGAGAAATACCAACCACCAATTGTATCAATACCATCTTGCTCAAGATTAATCATCAATAAACGGCTAACATCTTCTAGTAAGGATTTAGAATAAATAATGTAATGTCCTTCACCCATTTTACGGAATTCTGGAAGTTCATCATCATCAAACTCATCACGAATTTCGCCTACAAGCTCCTCTAAAATATCCTCAACTGTTACCATCCCACTTGTACCACCATATTCATCTAGTAAAATCGCAATATGTGTACGCTCACGTTGCATTTTTTGCAACAATTCATGAATTGGAGTTGTTTCAATCGTACGAATTAATGGATTCGCAAAGGATTTCAAAACAAAGTTCTCGACTGTCACACGCTGACGTATACCCTGCGTTAAGAAATCCTTAATATTAAGGAATCCAATGATATTATCACGATCCCCTTCAAAAATTGGGTAGCGCGTATAACGTTCCTCCGAGACTAGCATAAGTACTTCCTCAAAGGTGCTATTCACTTCAAACCCTACGATATCGGTACGTGGAACCATAATTTCACGAGCAATTTTATCATCAAATTCAAATACATTATTCACATATTTTAGCTCATTCATATTAATTTCACCTGATTTATAGCTTTCAGATAAAAGTAAACGCAGCTCTTCCTCCGTATGGGAAAGTTCATGCTCACTAGCCGGCTTCAACCCGAAAAATCGAAGTAAAAGGCGGGCTGAGCCGTTAAGAACCCATATAAACGGATATAAGATTTTATAAAAAATTTGAATTGGCTTTGCAAAAAGTAATGTAACTGCTTCCGCCTTTTGAATCGCAATCGTCTTCGGTGCAAGTTCGCCAATCACTACGTGTAAAAATGTCGCAATGATGAATGCTCCTGCAATTGTAAATGGTTGAATATAATTCGCGGAAAGACCGACTGATTCAAATAGTGGATGTAAAAAAAACTCAAATGTCTTCTCCCCCACCATACCAATTCCAAGTGCAGTAACCGTAATTCCTAGCTGGCACGCAGATAAATATTCATCCAAATGTGTTGTTACTTGTTTTGCTGCACTTGAGCCTGCTCGCCCTTCTGCTACTAGCTGATCAACTCGAGATTGACGTACCTTAACAATTGCAAACTCAGTAGCAACAAAAAAAGCTGTAAGTGCAAGTAGTATGATAAAAATCGTAAAACTAATCGCTGTCGACAAATAGCCGTCCTACTCTCGAAGTAGGACATTCACCTCCTGTAGTTAAGTAATTGAACCATTTAATTACTTTCAAATATCACTATGTATAATATGGATTTCATTATACCTTTTGCCGTATCTAATTACGAAAAATTACTCTACAAAATACTATAACTATAATTTTATACCATAAGTAGGTTTGAAAAATCAGAAATCTTTTTAAATAATTCGAAACTATCAGTAAATTTAACCGTATAATAGTTAACAACACTTCAAGGAGGTGAATTAATGTTATTTGGTTTCCAATTAGAAACAATTTATCTAATTACGCTTCTTGTCATCGGTAGCTGCACATTTTTATACATTCTATTCGGTGATGTAGCAGACGGAGCATTAGAAGGAATTCCATTTTTGGACCCTGCAACAATTTTAGCATTCATTAGTTTTACATCTGCTACCGGATATATTCTAGAAAAGTTTACGTCACTGACAAGTTGGATAGTCCTTATTATTGCGTTACTAATTGGTAGCTTTGCTGCGTTACTCGTTTATTATTTATTGCTAGTTCCTTTGCGGTCTGCCGAAGTTTCACTTGTTTACACTGAGGAATCACTCGAAGGCAAATTAGCAAAGGTCATTACCCCTATTCCACTTAATGGATTTGGCGAAATTATTATTGATACGATTAATGGAGTCATTGCAAAAAGGGCAGCAAGCTTTAAAGGCGAAGAAATCCCGTATGATCAAACAGTTCTTATTATTGAGGTACGAGATGGAACTGCCTTCGTCACTGTTTATGAAGAATAAATTAAAATTGGAGGAATGAAAATGTTTGGAATTGATATTGGCGTTCTTATTGTAATAGCTGTATTAGCATTCATTTTATTAGCAATCATTGGTGTATTTGTGGCTAAATACCGTACTGTCGGGCCAGATGAAGCACTTATCGTTACAGGTAGTTATTTAGGAAATAAAAATGTACATACCGACGAATCCGGCAATCGTATTAAAATTATCCGTGGTGGTGGCGCATTCATCTTCCCTGTATTCCAGCAAGCTGAGCCGCTTAGCCTTTTATCAAGCAAGCTCGAAGTAACAACGCCTGAAGTATATACGGAGCAAGGTGTACCCGTAATGGCAGATGGAACAGCAATTTTCAAAATTGGTGGCTCTATTTCTGAAATAGCAACAGCAGCTGAGCAATTTTTAGGGAAAGCAAAGCAGGAGCGTGAAGGGGAAGCAAAGGAAGTTCTTGAAGGTCACCTTCGTTCGATTTTAGGCTCGATGACTGTTGAAGAAATCTATAAAAATCGTGATAAATTCTCACAAGAGGTACAGCGTGTTGCTTCTCAGGATTTAGCGAAAATGGGACTTATTATTGTGTCATTTACAATTAAGGATGTACGCGATAAAAACGGCTACCTGGATTCATTAGGTAAACCACGTATTGCACAGGTGAAACGTGATGCTGACATTGCAACTGCTGAGGCTGACAAAGAAACTCGTATCAAACGTGCGCAAGCCGATAAAGAAGCACAAAAAGCAGAAATCGAACGTTCGACTGAAATTGCAGAAGCCGAAAAAGACAATCAATTGAAGGTTGCGGAATATCGCCGCGAGCAAGACAGCGCAAAAGCACGTGCCGATCAAGCCTATGAGCTAGAATCAGCTCGTGCAAAACAAGAAGTAACAGAGCAAGAAATGCAGGTTCGTATCATCGAGCGTCAAAAATTAATCGAGCTTGAGGAAAAAGAAATTTTACGTCGTGAGAAACAATATGATTCAGAAGTTAAGAAAAAAGCTGATGCAGATCGTTACGCCATCGAGCAAAATGCACAAGCCGAGAAAATGAAACAATTAGCACAAGCTGATGCGGAGAAATATCGTATTGAAATGCGGGCACAAGCAGACGCTGAGAAAGTACGTTTAGACGGGCAAGCCAAAGCTGATTCTGAGCGTGCACAAGGTGAAACTGAAGCAGATATCATTCGTCTTCGCGGTTTAGCTGAAGCTGAAGCGAAACAAAAAATTGCCGAAGCATTCGAGCAATATGGTCAGGCCGCTATTTTAGATATGGTTGTGAAAATGCTGCCAGAATATGCAAAACAAATCGCAAGCCCTCTCGCTAATATTGATAAAATTACAGTTGTTGATACTGGCAGTGGTACTGGTGGTGGTGCTGGTAAAGTAACAGGCTATGCAACAGATTTAATGGCTAGTTTGCAAGAAACGTTAAAAGCGTCATCAGGCATTGATATGAAGGAATTAATCGAAACGTATGCAGGGAAAAATAACTTTGCAGCATTAGCCCAACCAAATAAAAAAGAATCATCAAACCAAGAATAGCCCTACCCCAAATAGTATGTGAAGCTACTTTTTTGTGGCCCACATACTATTTTTATATTAGAACTTAAAAATAAGGAGGCAACTCAGTTGGATGAGCGCTATGCAATTACAGTGGAAGAAAAAGAGAAAGTATTAAAAACCTATTTTAAACAAGGTTTAAATGGTGGTATTGATACGATTCCAAGTAAAGAAAAAAAGAAAATTATAATACTACAGCATTTAATGGATCGATTTGAAGTAGGTAAACACTATCTTGAAAAGGAAATCAATGAGATCCTAAAGCAAGTAAACATCGATCACGTTTCGCTACGACGTTATTTAATTGAATACGGATTCATGGAGCGCAGTGACGACTGCTCGACATACTGGGTCAAAGAAAATCGGTTCTACGTCAAATATTAATTTCAGTACACCCTTTCTCACGAAAGGCGTTGATTGGAGCTCCGTGGGCCCGACGCTTTTCTGGGGGCACGGCTCCAACTAACTAATTCCCTGCCTTTACGGAGGCAGAAAATTAGTGGATTTTCCGCACGTGCTGATCCCCTGGAAGTCGCGGGCCCCCTCCGCTCCAATCAACGAGCACTGTCCAAGGTGATTCGCACGCGTTTTATATACTCTACTTAATAAAATCTTTGCTTTAAAATACTCATGCTTTCTAAATCCAACCTTTATAACCTTTGAAGTATTATTAATTCCTTCTAAAAATCCATTCGAATAGCCAAATACATAACTATTCAAGATTTCAACTTGCCAATTTTTAAACGTCTTAATAGCTTTTAAAAACGCTGAATTTTTCGTTTCTTCCTTCCAGCGTAAAATCCTTTTCTTCCATTGAATTCCGTTGCCATTTTTTATAAAGTTCTTTTAGTACAACCATTTTCACATTCGATCCATATTCAGATAACTAGTGATGAATCGTCTCTTTACAACGATTCGGTAGAATATCAATCGGCTTATGTGTTTCTGCATTGGCAATAATCAAATGATACTTTCCTTCATCTGTATCTGCCTTATATTCATCAATCGCAATTACTTCTGGTAGTTGAACGCCATTAGGCATCGTTTTAATCAATTCCTTAAAACGACGAATAATGGTTGATGCTGAAGTACCTAAAACATCAGCAGCTTCCTTGAATGTCTTTGC
>JAZLIT010000027.1:0-8504 GCA_045617525.1 Solibacillus sp.
ATTAAAATTGCTGTGTTCATTGTTAAATCCCCCTCTATCTATCCCGAATTGTAAATTGAATTTGCTAGATTAGCAACTGCTCCCATAAAAAAACTGCCTAGAAATGGATTCGTGACATTTCCAGGCAGTCTCTATCATTTACATAATTGTCGCTTCAGGTTCGTGCGCAATCATCTCTTTAATTGTGTTTTTTTCACCCATAATTGCTACAGTTGGCGTGTGTGTTGCCGCTTCCTTATTATCCACATACACGTAGGAAATAATAATAACAATATCACCTTTTTGTACGAGGCGAGCTGCTGCACCGTTTACGCAAATTACACCTGATCCGCGCTCACCTGCAATAATATACGTCTCAAAGCGCGCGCCGTTGTTATTGTTGACGATATGCACCTTCTCATTCGGTAGCATGCCGACTGCATCTAATATATCTTGGTCGATTGTAATCGATCCTACATAGTTTAAATCTGCCTGTGTCACTTGTGCACGGTGAATTTTACTGTTCATCATCATTCGTAGCATTTTAATTATCCCCTTCACTTGCGAAAATTAAATTATCGATTAATCGCGTTTTCCCAATATACACTGCTGCTGCAAGTAAATATTTCGATGTCGAATCTGTAATTTCAGCTAAATCTGGATAGGATAAAAATTCTAAATAGTCGATACGGCCATTTGTGTGCGCTACTAGATGCTGCTTCGCTAATTGTAGCGCTGCTGGAGCATCGTTCGTCTTTAAGAAATGGTCCTTCGCCAACTGTAACGACGCATAAATTGCTGGCGCTTGTGCACGCTCTGTTTCAGATAAATACACGTTACGACTTGATTTCGCTAAGCCGTCCTCCTCACGTACAATCGGAACCGTTTTAATTGTTAATGGGAAATTAAAGTCGCGTACAAGCGTCTCAATAATCGCCACCTGCTGCGCATCCTTTTGGCCAAAATAAGCAGTTGTTGGCTCAGCTAGATTAAATAATTTTGATACAACTTGAATGACGCCATCAAAATGACCTGGACGACTCGCGCCGCAAAGAATCGTTGCCTGGCGTCCTGCCGTTAATTTTATGCCGCCGTTTGCCGGATACATTTCCTCCACAGTTGGTGCAAACACGACGTCAACACCAGCACTCTCTGCCAACGCTGAATCACGTGGCAAGTCACGTGGATAGGAATCAAAATCCTCATTCGGGCCAAATTGCGTTGGATTGACAAATATACTCATAATGACTAAATCATTTTCGGCCTTTGCGTCTCGTGCCAGAGTTAAATGACCATCATGTAAAGCACCCATTGTTGGCACAAGTCCAATTGTTAGGTTTTCGGCTTTCGCCTGGTGAACAATTTGCTTTAAGGCTGAAATTGTATGAACGACCTTCATTAACTTTCGCCTCCGTAAAGAGAAGTTAATTCTTCTTCTTTCATCGTAAACGTATGCTGTGGTGCCGGGAATGTTTGCGCTTTAACTGCATTTACATAACCCATTACACCTTTTTCAATTTCAGGTCCAACCTGTGCAAACGTTTCCACAAATTTCGGCATATGATGATTTCCAAAGCGGAGTAAATCGTGATACACAAGTACTTGCCCATCAGCTTCAACACCCGCGCCAATCCCAATTGTCGGCACCGTTAACACATTAGATACAAGCTGTGTTAATTGATGTGGAATACATTCTAAAACAACTGCACATGCGCCAGCCTCTTCAACAGCCTTGGCATCCTCAATTAACTGCGCCGCTTGCTCTGCCGTCTTACCCTGTACTTTATAGCCACCTAATACGCCTGCAGATTGTGGTAATAAGCCTAAATGTGCGACTACTGGAATACCTGCGTTCGTCAACTTACGAATAACGTCGACAACCTCTCCTGCACCCTCAAGCTTCAAGGCATTTGCGTTCGTGTCCTGCAGCATACGTACCGCTGTTTTCAATGTTTCATTTGGATCTCCATGATAAGAACCAAAAGGCATATCTACAATCACAAACGAATCCTTCGCCCCGCGTCGTACTGCTTTCCCGTGGTGAATCATATCGTCCACCGTTACACGCATTGTTGAATCATAGCCAAGTACAACCATGCCTAATGAATCGCCAACGAGGATCATCTCCACGCCAGCCTCTTCTGCAAACTTTGCAGCCGGGTAATCATAGGCTGTCATCATAACAATCTTTTCACCCTGCTGCTTCATCTTTAAAAAATCACTTGTTGTTTTCATAATTGCTCCTCCTTTTAAAGAAGAACTCGATAAAAAATACCCTTCTATCTAAAAGTAGACAGAAGGGTAGCGTCAGTTTTTTCATACATGACTACGCATCGATTCTTCTATCCCTGTCTGGTGTAGATCAAGGTAGATCCTATTGTTTTTTAAATGAAATAGTTTTGAGGGTACAGTTCAAAATTGATACTGTCCTTCCCTATCACTATAGCAAGAATCGAAAAAAAAATATAGTTTTTTGTAGTTTTTAGGTGTAATTTAAAGAAGTTCAATATCAGCAGAATATACGGATGCAATGGTTCCATCAGCTTTTTTGATTTCGAGTACGCCCGAATCTGTAATGCCAATTGCAACACCCTCAATTACTTCCCGCATAGTCGTTGCCTTCACTTGATTACCGATCGTACAGCTTGCTTGTTCCCATAATCGCTTAATAACTGAAAAACCATTTTTCACATACATCACTGAATAATTTTCTAAATAAAGTAGGATTTCTGCCAGTAATTCGGCGCGGTCTAGCTTGTCCACCCCACACTCAAGTGCTAAAGATGTCGCAATCGATTGGAGCTCCTCGGGGAAATCCTGCATCGTTTGATTGACATTTATGCCGATTCCAATCAACAAGGCACGGATTTGATCCGTTTCTGCGACCATTTCCGTTAAGATACCGGTGCATTTCCTGCCATTAATTAAAATATCATTCGGCCATTTAATTTGCGCATTTACTTGTGGATATAAGGATTTTATCGCATTTACAATTGCTACTGCGGCCACTAATGTAAATTGCGGCGCTAGGTGTGGCGGTATTTCAGGGCGAAGAATACAAGTCATCCATAAGCCTTTCCCCTTCACTGAATTCCACTCACGTAGCATACGTCCTCGACCATTTGTTTGCGCTTCTGCAAGCACAATTGTCCCATGAGGCGTGTTTTGCGCAACTAATTCATGCGCAATTACTTGCGTTGAAGCAATCTCGTCATATAAATAAAGGTGACGCCCAAGTTCCTTCGTGTTTAAAAGCGGTTCGATGCGCGCTTGTGTTAATTTTTCTGGCTGTGTCGTCAGTATGTATCCACGCTTTTTCACCGTTTCAATCACATAGCCTTCTTCTTGCAAACGTTGAATCTGCTTCCAAATAGCCGTGCGACTCATTTGAAGTTCGTCTGCAAGAAATTGACCGGATAGGGGCTGTCCCTCTGCTGAAATTAAATAGCGAATAATTTCATCCTTTGTGGAGTAATGCATCATACCATTCCTTTATCGCCGATTTTTCATTCTCGACTTCACGTGTTAATATTGCAATTTTCAGTTGCTCTAAATGCACCTTCACCCAAGGGCCACGCTTTACGGGATTCCATTCTAGTAATTCCTTACCTGAAACCGCCATATCTTTCATTGATTGGATGACAAGTTCATTTTTCGCTTTTATAATAGTTGATTCTGCATGCGAAGTTTCGCCCTGCCATTTGCGAATCGCATTGGCTGCCAAAAGCTCATCTTGCCCATAATTAAATAAAGTAAGCGCGTCCCAATTAGCATTTGACACCTTGATTAGATGCCCTACTCTGTTGGCGAAAAGCTTCACTTTATTCGAACATTTATAGCGTGTTAGAACTTGCGCTTCGGGATTTAAATAATGAAAATATGCCCAGCCTTGTAGCGCTGAAACATTATGGACTGCATGCCAATCCTCTGCATTAAAATCCCCATCTAGAGACTGTTCAAGGTCACTTTCAGCAACGGCCTCAATGCCTAATGCTGGAAATGAGCTCGCGAATATTTTCTCAAGCTCCTGAGCAATACGCTCGGTCGCGATATCTTGAATGTAATCTGCTTTATCCTGCATTGCACGCAGCGTTTTTTCTTCAATCACAAAGCCTAATTGCGCGCGAAATCTTGCTGCACGTAACATCCTTAACGCGTCCTCAGAGAATCGTTCACTCGCATCTCCTACTGCACGAATAAGGGATGCGTTTAAATCTTCACGTCCACCATACAAGTCAACCACTTCATTATTCGCCTTCATCGCCATTGCATTAATGGTGAAATCACGGCGCTTTAAATCCTCCGCAAGCGAACGCACAAACTGCACTTCATCCGGTCGTCTTCGGTCTGAATAAGTAGATTCCGTTCGATATGTCGTCACTTCAACAGGGGGCATACAATCGACAACAAGAATCGTGCCATGCTCAATCCCGACATCGACCGTATTTTTGAATACTTGCTTCACTTGCTCTGGTAATGCTTCTGTCGCTACATCCACATCATTGGATTCACGGTTTAATAGTTTATCACGCACAGCACCGCCAACAATGACGGCCTCATAACCATTATGTTCAAGCGCATCTATGACTTGTAAAGCTGCATCCCACTGTTTACTCGACATCTTAAACCTCTCCCACCAAACGTGCATATACTTCTTCATATTGTGCCACAATCATTTCTGATTGGAATTTCTCACTAATTGTTGCAAATGCGGCTTTTCTAAACTTCTCAAGCTTCGCATCATCACTTAAAATCGATAGTGCATACGCTGCAACTGCGTCCGTATCACCAAGCTCAACAATATAGCCATTTTTCCCGTGATCAATTACTTCCGGAATACCGCCAATATTTGTGCCGATACCTGGCACGCCACAAGCCATTGCTTCTAAAAGCACAAGTCCAAACGATTCCTTTTGGGACAGGAGTAGCTTTAAATCGCTAATCGCAAATAATTCGTTTACATTTTCCTGTTTACCTAAAAATAAAATATCCGAGCGATAAGGAGCATCCTTGATTGCTTCCGTAATACGGCGACGCTCTGGCCCATCACCCACTAATAAAAGTTTTGCAGGCATTATTTTGCGTATTTTAAAGAATGAATCCACAATATCCGGCAAGTTTTTTAGCTTACGGAAATTCGAAACATGAATAATTACGCGTTCTTCAGGACGAATTCCAAACTGTTCTTTTAACGTACCTGGATCTCGCGGATAAAAAACTTGCTCATCCACAAAATTATAAATCGTTTCAATTTCTTTTGATGTCTCTAATTTTTCATACGTCTCTAATTTAAGCGAATTCGACACAGTTGTTACGACATCTGACTTTTCAATGCCATATTTTATCGCAGGCGTTAACGTCGAGTCTTCCCCTAAAACCGTAATATCAGTCCCGTGTAGCGTCGTAACGATTTTAATAGCTTGTCCACTCATTTCACGTGCAAGTACCGCGCAAACGGCATGTGGAATCGCATAATGCACATGTAAAATGTCTAGCCCCTCATTTTTAATAACATCGGCCATTTTACTCGCTAATGCAATGTCATATGGGGGATATTGGAACACCGAATATTGATTCACTTGAACCTCATGAAAAAATACATTTGGATAAATTTTATTTAATCGAAACGGCATACTTGATGTGATGAAATGAATTTCATGACCGCGCTCCGCTAGCATTTTTCCCAGTTCAGTGGCGATAACACCAGAGCCACCTACCGTGGGATAACATGTAATACCAATTTTCAATTTTCTCATAGATGTCTGTCCTCTCTACCTTCCGATTAAAATCGGCGCTCACGAATAATACGCCAATCGACAAAGCCTTCCTTCAAGCCTTTTAATAAAATCTCAGCTGTCCCCATATTTGTCGCAAGTGGAATATGATATAAATCGCATAATCGTACTAATGCTGCTACATCTGGCTCATGTGGTTGTGCTGTTAATGGATCACGGAAGAAAAATACCATATCCATTTCATCATTTGCGATCATTGCACCAATTTGCTGGTCCCCACCTAATGGACCTGATCGAAAGCGTGTAATCGATAAGCCCGTCGCCTCTGAAATAAGTAGCCCCGTTGTTCCCGTCGCGTATAGTTCATGTTCTTCTAAAATATCCTTGTAGGCAATCGAGAAATCGATTAAATTATCTTTTTTTCGATCATGTGCAATTAGTGCAATTTTCATTTGCTTCATCTCATTTCTTAAAGTAAATTCTCTAACCCATATACTAATTTATTTAATGTCATCACTTCATCTACGCAATACACGATTCCACCCATAAAGGACTGGCGATTCAATGAGTCATGACGAATTGTCAATAATTCGCCTTCTCCACCAAATAATACTTGCTGATGCGCCACTAATCCAGGCAAGCGTACTGAATGAATATGCATGCCCTCAAAATTGGCACCGCGCGCTCCTTCAAGTAATTCTGTTTCATTCGGATGTCCTTGTGATTTCGCCTTACGTACTTCCGAAATCATCTGTGCCGTTTTAATTCCCGTGCCAGATGGTGCATCCAACTTTTGATCGTGATGCATCTCAATAATTTCAACATCTGGTAAATATTTTGCTGCTTCTTTTGCAAATTTCATCATTAAGATGGCGCCTATTGCAAAATTCGGTGCAATAATCGTTCCTAATCCTTTTTCCTTCGCTAATTGTGTTAATTCCTCTAATTGGCTATCGGTAAAACCTGTTGTACCAACTACAGGACGCACACCTAATGTTAAAGCTTGCTTTGTATGGGTATAAACTGAATGGGGATTGGTTAAGTCTACAAGTACGTCTGGTTTTGTGTCTTCAACTAATCGTTCAAAATCGGTATAGATTGGCACTAAATATGATGCAGGAAATAGTTCAAGTGAAGCTAATGTTTCACCAGCTTGTTTATAATCCAAAACTGCTACTAATTCTACATTGTCTTTCTTCATCATTGTATGTACTGCTTCTGCACCCATTTTACCACGGGCACCAGCGATTGCTACTTTAATCATTCAAATCGGACCTCGCTTTTTTATTAGTAAAGTTAAAAACGGAATAAGGAATTCAACCCTATTCTTATCGTATAGATTTCAGTAAGTGTTGTCAAAACATGAAAAATGAAACATAATAGAGTTTGCGTTTGAAACAGAAGTTTTTAAACGTGTTAAGGAGGTTTATATGAAAGAAATACGTATTCGAAATATTATCGGAATTATGCTAGGTGCCGCGATCTTTAGTTTTGGTTTTGTTCACTTTAATATTCAAAACCAACTAGGTGAAGGTGGATTTAGCGGGATTACGCTTATTTTATATTTCACATTAAATTGGGATCCAGCGCTAATGAACCTTATTTTAAACATCCCGATGTTTGTGTTAGGTTGGAAGCTATTAGGTAAAAAAGCATTTATTTATACTTTAATTGGAACTGTTTCTGTCTCTGTGTTTTTGAAAATTTTTCAAGTGTATGAGGTCCAAATCAATTTACAGGACGATAAATTACTTGCAGCACTATTCGCTGGGGTATTTGTCGGCATTGGTCTTGGCATTGTCTTCCGTTTCGGTGGGACAACTGGTGGTGTCGATATTATTGCGCGCCTTGCCAATAAATACATCGGTTGGAGCATGGGTAAAACAATGTTCGCTTTCGATACAGTCGTTATTCTCGCTTCCTGGGCAACATTCCTAGATTCACGCTCGATGATGTACACATTAGTGGCCGTTTATATAGGTGGCCGTGTAATTGACTTCGTGCAAGAAGGTGCCTATGCAGCAAAAGGTGCTTTAATTATTTCACAGCACTCCGAAGAAATTGCAAATATGATTTCAGATAAAATGGAGCGTGGCGTAACCGTATTGCACGCACATGGTCATTACACGAAAAATGAGCAACACGTCTTGTATTGTGTAGTTGGGCGCAATGAAATCGTTCGTCTTAAATCAATTGCAAATGCAGTTGACCCACACGCTTTCGTGTCAATCATTGATGTACACGATGTAGCTGGAGAAGGCTTCACGTTAGACGAAAAGAAACAACCAATTAATTAAAATAGGAAAAGGAGGATCTCAGGAAAGCATTGCCCCTGAATCCTCCTTTTTATATGGCTCTATCTATTTGTTGGGGTTTCCACTCAATTTGTGTAGAAAAAAGGTTCTACGTCAAATGTTGGGGTGTACCAGAAATTAGTCATTAATTTCAGTACACCCTTTCTCACGAAGGCGTTGATTGGAGCTCCGTGGGCCCGAGGGCCAGCAGGATGCTGGTCATGGAAGCGTTGCGCTCACGACGAGCGCGCTCTTAGCTTCCCTACCTAAATTCATTAGGGCACGGCTCCAACTACAAGTCAGATCGGCGCCATGTCGTTCTGTGAGCCAAGGAGTTGTATGACAAGCTTGTCTTCCTAAGACCGCTTGGCCTCCGACTTCTAAGAGCGCGCTCGTCGTGAGCGCAACGCTTCCATGACCAGCATCCTGCTGGCCCTCGGGCCCACGGAGCTCCAATCAACGCCTTCGTGAGAAAGGGTGTACTGAAATTAATGAC
>JAZLIT010000028.1:0-6590 GCA_045617525.1 Solibacillus sp.
AGCGTAATACTTAACACAGGAATAAACGTCATCACTGGAATGAACACTGTGCTCATTACTAGCACATTTACCGGCATCCTAATATCTGGTCGAAGCCTACTTGGCACCAACATCAACACCATATACCCAATCAGAATTGAAAAACTAACATATAAAGTCACCTGACTAATCGCTACTAAAATATCCATTTAATTACTATTCTTTCTTTTCACAAAGAAAATAACACCAGCCACGATAACAAGTAAAGCCACTAAAATAAGCAGTGTCATCAAGAATAACGATGACTCCTCATTCACTTCGTTTTGCACAGAAGTGTCCTGTTCAGCCAAAGATTCATCCTTTGCCACGTCGTTATCTTCAACTTGATCTTCCGTAATCGGTACATTCATTGTAAACGAAAAAACGCCTTCAATCGGATGTCCATCCGCGCTTATAATACTCCAATTCACATCATAATCGCCATTAATCAAAGGCTGCGCTACCGTTCCTGTTAGCATACCCTTGCCAATTTGCAAATCAGCTAACTCAACAACGATCCCCTCAGCAGAAGTGATTTCTAAAAAACTCCCCTGCTCGATTCGCCCATCAAAGGTTAATGTAATTGCAGATAATGGTTCACTTACAATTTCTCCGTCTACTGGAGTTGATGTTGATAAATGTGAATGCGCATATGTGTTTGATCCTAATCCAAACGTGAACAATGCTGCCAAAACTGCTAATATAATTCGTGTCACTTTACTTCCTCCTAAAACAATAGTTTCTCTATATACTACCTACCATAACTATTTTATCCTAAAAGTGTGAAGTAAGTATGAAATGACACACGGAATTATGATTTCCAGGTTGAATTCAGTTGAAACCATTCATGAGAGACAAAAATAGCACCGCGCAGATCCTCTTATAAAAATGTGTAACCTTATAACCGGTAAAAATATACCCTGGGGCTTGTAATGCACCTGATTTTTAGGATTTTTGTGCGTTCGCGACCCATGTTTGTGCGTTCACATTGATTTTTGTGCGTTCGCGACCAATGTTTGTGCGTTCACATTGATTTTTGTGCGTTCGCGACCCAAGTTTGTGCGTTCAAATTGATTTTTGTGCGTTCACGACCCATGTTTGTGCGTTCAAATTGATTTTTGTGCGTTCGCGACCCAAGTTTGTGCGTTCACATTGATTTTTGTGCGTTCGCGACCCATGTTTGTGCGTTCACATAATTTTTGTGCGTTCGCGACCCATGTTTGTGCGTTCACATTGATTTTTGTGCGTTCGCGACTCATGTTTGAGCGTTCACATTGATTTTTGTGCGTTCGCGACCCATGTTTGTGCGTTCATCTGATTTTTGGGCGTTTAGCCCATTTTAGAGTGTGCACTAGCTAAATTCGCACGTTAACTCTACTCTTTTTCGCATCAAAATAAAAAATCTCTTTTTAACCTGCACTTTGCCGTGTATTATAAAAGGGTTAATTGAACTTGAAAGGAATGATTTTGTGCAAGATAAACGTTTTAAAATTGCACATCGTGAAGCATTAATTGGGGTCGCACTTGTGGTTATTAACTTTGCCATTTGGTACGGCTTTGCTTATGGGCTTGGTTCTGGGGATCCGCTAGAATACACCTACGTGTTGGGTTTTCCTGCTTGGTTTTTCTATAGCTGTATTGCTGGCACGATTTTTATGATTATACTTATTTGGATTACGATGACGCTATTTTTCAAAGGCGTACCGTTTGATGACGAGGAGGACGAAAAACTATGATGCACTGGCAAGTAATCGTGCCACTTCTGTTTTTCCTAATTATCATTTTCGGAATCGGTATTTGGGCGAATAAGCAAGTACGTACTAGTAACTCATTTTTACAGGAGTATTTCTTAGGTGGTCGCGAAATGGGTGGTTTCATACTCGCCATGACTATGATGGCGACTTATGGAAGTGCTTCAAGCTTTATTGGTGGGCCTGGCGTTGCCTATAACGTAGGACTTGGCTGGGTGCTTCTAGCCATGGCACAGCTTCCGGCAGGGTATTTTGTGTTAATGGTTCTAGGTAAAAAATTCGCGATTGTCTCACGTCGCATTGAAGCCATTACACTGATCGACTTTTTAAAGAAACGCTATGACAGCAATATTGTCATAATTATTTCTGCAATTAGCATTATCGTCTTTTTATTCGCATCCATGACCGCACAATGGGTTGGTGGTGCACGATTAATTGAATCTTTAACTGGGTTAAATTACACGACTGCCCTACTTGTATTTGCAGCAACCGTATTAATTTATGTTGTCATTGGTGGTTTCCGTGCAGTTGCACTTACCGATGCACTTCAAGGCTCCGTTATGATTATCGGGACGGTTATTTTATTAATTGGGACGGTTATCGCTGGTGGTGGCATCGACAACATTATGCAAAACCTAGTAGCTGAGAATCCGAATTTCGTGACACCATTTGGGGTTGATGGTTCGCTTACACCGCTGTATGTTTCTACATTTTGGATATTAATCGGCCTTGGGGTAATCGGTTTACCGCAAATCGCCGTACGCGCAATGAGCTATAAAAATTCAAAAAGCTTACATAGAGCGATTTTAATTGGGACAATCGGTATCGGGACAATCATGTTCGGCATGCATTTAATTGGGGTATTTGCACGCCCTGTTCTACCAGGCATTGAGGTGGCAGATACAGTTATGCCACTCTTAACACTGCAAGTATTACCACCGCTTCTAGCTGGGATCGTTCTTGCTGCTCCTATGGCGGCAATTATGTCGACTGTGAATGCCCTTCTTATTATGGTGAGTTCGACCGTAGTGAAGGATATTTATTTAAACTTTATCAATCCAAAAGCAAGTGAAACTCAAATTAAACAACGTAGCTTCTGGGTAACAACAATTATCGGGATGGCTGTAGTGGTTTTCGCATTAAATCCACCTGAATTTTTAATTTGGCTGAATTTATTTGCATTCGGGGGCTTAGAGTCAGCGTTCTTATGGAGCGTCGTATTCGGACTATATTGGAAGAAGGCAAATAAATACGGGGCGATTTCATCGATGCTTGTCGGCATTACAATGTATATCTCGATCGACCGCTTATCGCCACATATTTTCGGCATGCACACAGTGACCTTGCCAATTTTAGTGTCATTAGTGGTCTTCATAGTCGTAAGCTTAGTGATGAATAAAGTGAAAAAAATTGAGGATTATCATTTTTAATGATGACGTGCCCAAACAACTTAAAACCACTAGCGTAACTGCTAGTGGTTTTTTTGCTGCTCAGGAACATTCCATTTTGTACGTCAATAATTAAGAGTGCTTTCTTTGTCATAATTCTCTTCATAAAAACGCATGTTTAAATTCAGCTTAATTCCCACCCCGTAGCTTAATAAAAATTTGATTTATACCAAATAGGTTTTAATAATTCAAAGTTCTTATGGTCCTCCAATATCAAATGTATGCGTTCTATAAATTTATCTAGCTGTTCTGGGGATTTTTTAATTGACCAAACAACACTCGAAAAAATAACCATTGCGGAATAGATTGAATAAAGTCTCCAAAAATCTTCTGGTATATTGTTAGCAAAGTATCCATCTATTTGTCCAACAGAAAAAGAAATACTGTCTACTCTGCTAGCCAAAGCAATTTTTACAAAGTCATTAAATGGATCTCCCCAATCATAATTATCAAAATCAATTACACCAACATACTTTTTATCCTTCAATATAATATTTTCTAAATGAAAGTCATCATGTTGAAATTGATTAGGACGATTTTTTAGATAATGCAAATTATTCATTTTCTAATACATTCACTTAAATTTAGATTTAGTTTATGTTCTTCTATCAAATCAATGTTTCTAGGTTTTAGCGTATATTCCTGTAAATAAGGACCGATATTAGCATACATTTCAACATTTTGTAACTCTGAAATAGGTAGCCATTTAACGTCTATTTGATTTGAATCTGGGTTCTCTGGAAATTTTGGCGTACTGTGATTTTTAATTTTGCATTCAAACATCATAACTAATGTATGTATTTTCCCAAACTTTTCAAAATTAAGATGAGGTGTGTATTCATAAACAAAAGCTAGGGGGCCAACTTCTACATCTATAGAAGCTTCTTCTTTGGCTTCTCTTTTAACTGTATCTGTAATAGATTCATTTGGTTCTGCTCCACCAGCAGGTAAATCATATACGATACCTCTTTTGGGGTCGTTATACACTGTTAATAATATTTTATTATTTTCTATGATAATTGCACCTGCTCGTACTCTTATATGAAAAGACATTTAATTACACATCCTTTATTTTCAATATGCTCCTATATCAATAAAACTGTACTTGGTTATTTATAATATCAACGTTAAATAATAATAATAATACCTATAATTCAACACCAAACTGAGCGTCTACACAGCCTAAATCTAAAATAAGTTTTTGAATGTCACCAATAAGCTCATAAATAATTGGTTTTTCTATCGCATTATTCGGGCTATCATTGCGGCCATCTTATCATATATTTTTCTAAAAACGCTTCCCTATCATAAATAGTTGATCCATTAAACGCCACGGAAAATCCCCCTTTAGAATACAAGTCTTACACATTAGTATACATTGAAAACACAGGATTCAATACATCCTTTTACAATTTATAACAAATTTTATTCTTAGCCCATATATATCGTTAAGTTGTTTAATACATGCTAGTTCTGGACAATTTATTATAGAAAGGAGTGGGTAATTAATGAAGGACAGTAATAGCCTCGAAACCCTAAAGGACATTATTAAAAGCGCTAACGTAGCAATGCTCGTTACTATCAACGAAGAACAGCGCATTGTCGCTCGCCCGATGAAATTGCAAGAAGTTGAATTCGATGGGGATCTATGGTTTTTAACGATGAAGGACACTGAGAAATACGATGAGATTAAACATAATGATCATGTAAATGTCATTATTGCAGACAGATCTTTTGCTTCCATTAGTGGTACTGCCGAAATTGTTAACGACCAAGACAAGATAAAAGAATTTTGGAATAAGGCATACCAAGTAATGTTTGACCTCGACTATACAGACCCTCGCATCACGCTCATAAAGGTCCATGCAGAAACAGCTGAATATTGGGATACTGGTGGAACAATAAAATCAGCAATTAACTTTGCAAAAACAATGTTTGGCAAGGATGATGACGATAAGGATGACTCGAATCAAACCATTACATTGTAAAATTGAAACAATAAATACTCAATATTAACGAATTAAAAAGCGCAAACCATAATTAAACTTGGTTTGCGCTCTTCTTTTTAATTCATTCTTTATTCTTTTACTATCGAGTAAATATAACCAATCCCAGCACCAATGACCGCTGGCACCATCCAGCCTAAGCCCAAACTATAAAACGGTAAATACGCCGCGTAAAATTCTGAAATGGCATTAAATACGCCAACCTCAGCCCCTGCAACACTATTAACAAGTGCATTATAGCCATCGATTACACTAATAAAGAATGTCACGACCATTGCACCAACGTAAACCGGTTGACGATTATTGAATAATGATGCAGTCAGTGCTAATACAATTAGCACAATCGCTAATGGATATAAGAACATTAGCACAGGCACCGCGAATTTAATAATGTTCGTCAAGCCAACGTTTGCAATCCCAAACGACACTGCACATAAAATGAACACAAACCATTTATAGCTCACTTTCGGGAACACATCATGGAAAAACTCACTACACGCAGTAATCAGTCCAATACTTGTTTTCAAGCAGGCTAATACAATAATGAACGCAAGTAAAATCGCACCAAACGAACCGAAGTAATGCTTCGCAACTGCTGCGAAGATTAATCCGCCATTATCAAAATTGCCAATCACATCCACGCTCGAAGCACCCATGTATGTAATCAAGCCGTAAATAAGTGTCATCAGCCCCATCGCGAAAATGCCGGCCTTCCATGTTGCTTTAGCGATATCTTTTTTCTCGGTGATGCCTGCACGCTTTATGGCATTAATAACGATAATCCCAAATGCTAGTGATGCCAGTGCATCCATCGTATTATAGCCTTCCTTAAAACCTGTTATAAACGCGGCATCCACATACGTACCAGTAGGCGATTGGAAAGCTCCCATCGGCTTCACTATACTAATAATAATAAGCACAAATAAAAACACTAAAAACGCAGGTGTTAAATATTTACCGATAATATCCATAATTTTCGCTGGGTTTAATGAAAAATAATACACAATTGCAAAGAACACCAAGCTAAAAACAGCTAAAAACAGTGTCACTTGATCGGCCGCAATAAACGGCTCAAAACCTACCGTAAAGGGCACCGTCGCAGTTCGTGGAATCGCAAAAAATGGTCCGATTGTTAAATAAAGAGCCATCGCAAATGTGACACCGAACACTGGATGCACTCGATTTGCTAAATCACGTAGGCCATTACTTCCTGATAGTCCAATTGCTAAAATACCTAAAAACGGCAATCCAATCGCCGTCACTAAAAAGCCGATTAACGCTGCCCAAAAGTTAGTGCCTGATAATTGTCCAAGTAGAATAGGAAAGATTAAGTTCCCAGCCCCAAAAAACATACCAAACAGCATCGT
>JAZLIT010000029.1:0-3974 GCA_045617525.1 Solibacillus sp.
TACACCAGTGTATGGATGTTCGAAGGCTTTTAGGAACGAAATAATTAAAGTTTTACAGTAAGTGTATGTAATTCTTTTGATAATTTTTCAATAGTAGACATTGAATTTGTCACTAGATCAATTGCTTGCTGTTGGTTTTTCCCAGTTGTTGAAAGTTGTTCGATAGACTGAGCCATTTGCTTTGTGACAAATGAAATTTCAGACATTGTAATTCGAATTTGATCGGCAAAGGAAATCGTTTCTTTGGAGAATTTACGAATTTCATTTGCAACTACTTCAAATCCACGACCATGTTCACCAGCTCTTGCAGCTTCGATGGCTGCATTTAAGCCAAGTAAGTTCGTTTGATCGGCGACTTTTTTTATAATGGTTAACACTGCTGTAGATTGTGCCACATTTTCTTCAGCCAACTTAGAATAATCATAAAGCTGTGTGGATACTTCAGTCATTTTGTTAGCACCCTGAGCAATCAAGAACATGTCAGAAGACGCACTTGAGAGAGAGTCTGTTAAATGTAGGGCAATGTCGCGCAAATCCGTTTGTTTTCGAACTTGTACAGCAAGTCCACCAATGACCTTCCCCTCGGTATCTTCTACCGGTTGAGCAACACCGGTAAATTCAAAGCCGTAAAAATCTTTTGGCACATCAGACTGTAAACGTTTCTTTAATTTTAATGCAGTAGTTAGTGGTTCTTCTGGATGTAAGGGCTGAAACTGCTTAATATGTAAGTCTAAATCAGTTGCTGGAAAATAAGTTAAAAACTTTTCAGTATCGCAAACCGCAATAGAAAAATCAATCGGGATTGCTTGTTTAATAATTGGAATCGTATCAATTATTTTTTGTAGTGTTTCATGAGTTATTGTCAATTTTCTGACCCCTTTCGAATATATAATCCTTATTCTGGTATAAAAACCTATAAAACACAAGGTAAAAACAGTGAATATTTGATAAAATCGGCATATAATTTTAAGAATTATCCTAAAACAAACATGACTTCATTACTATTATGATTAATCCTTGCCCTCATTTTTGCCTTCCACTTCAAGCGACGTAAATAAAAACGAGTTGGTCCACAGTGGGCCAACTCGTTTTTATATATATTATGCGTTTACACTAGTAGGGATTTTTTCAACGAATGCTGCTTGAAGCTTTCGCGTCCATTCGCCAACACCGTTGCCAATTGCTTTACCATCTACTTCAATAATTGGCGTTATTTCAGATGTTGTTGACGTTACGATTAATTCGTCCATCTCCATTAACTCTTCCACTGTAAATGGTGTTTCACTTACAGGTAGGCCAATTTCAGCTGCACATTTCAGCACAACCTGACGTGTAATTCCGTTTAAAATCAAATTGTTTGCAGGATGTGTGTAAAGTGTACCATCTTTAATTCCAATAATATTTGATGAAGAACCTTCCGTAACCGTGCCATCACGGTGTAAAATCGCCTCATACGCACCTTTTTCATGCGCTTCTTGTTTTGCAAGTACTGCCCCTAATAAGTTAAGTGATTTAATATCACATCGTAACCAACGAATATCATCTAAAACGATTGCTTTCACACCGTTTTCAAAGTTTTTCACTGGACGTGGGTTTGTTTTCACTGTCGCTGTAAATACCGCTTGAACATCATCACCAGGGAAAACGTGATTACGAGAGCATGCGCCACGTGTAATTTGGAAATAAATATGACCCGTCTCTAAATTGTTTTTTTCTACAAGCTCATGTAAAAGCATATGTAGCTTATCTTTTGTGAAAGGAATTGTGATGCGGATTTTTTCTGCACTCTCGTAGAAGCGGTCAACATGCTCCTTTGCTGTGAAAAATTCACCATTATAAACTTTAACCACTTCATAAACGCCGTCGCCAAATTGATAGCCGCGATCCTCTTGGTTCACAAGTACTTCTTCTTCCTTAACAATACGGTCATTCCATAAACTATAACCCATTTTTTTCACCGATCCTTTTCCATTAGATTAATTCGTTGCTAATTTTACAATTGCTTCTGCATAAATTGCTGTTGCTTTTACTAAATTTTCAATATCCACGAATTCATCTGCTTGGTGTGCAAGCTCTAGCTCACCTGGATACAGCATGCCGAATGCTACACCCTTTTTCATCACACGCGCGTAAGTCCCGCCACCTGTTGATAAAGGTTTTGAGAAATCACCTGTATGTTTGCGGTAAACTTCAAGAAGTGTTGCAACTAGCTCATCATCCTCTGGTACATAGTGTGGTGCAGAGTTGTCTACTACATCCATGCTAAATGGTTTTGCGCCAAGTAGCTGCTGTACACTTGTAATTTTTTCTTCAAACGAATACGTAACCGAATAACGCATACTTACTTCGATTGACCCACCAGCTTCACCAAATGATACAATACCAGGATTTAATGTAGTTGGACCCGACATATCGTCTTCATAATTAAAGCCTAATGCTTGACCGTAATGATCGCCATCAAATAATTCTACGATAAACTGTGCAAAGTCACGCCCTGTTGACGCTTCTAGCTTAGGCGCTAAAAACTTCGCTAGTAATACTGCTGCATTGCGGCCTTTATGTGGCTCCATTGCATGTGCAGACTTACCTTTTACCGTTACTAGTAATTGTTCGCCTTCTTTTTCGATATTCCCTTGTGCATTTTCATCATTTAAAAATTTTGCAAAGTCCGCCTCAAATGTTTCAGAAACATTTTTAATTGTAGCAATTGCAGTATCTGGAACCATATTTGTGCGACGTCCTGCTGCGAAGCTCACTAATTGATCTTCCGCTGTACGCGCTGTTTTTTGAGAGAACACTAAGTGCGCAATCCCTTTTTCCGCGTTAATCAATGGGAAATCCGCATCTGGCGCAAAGCCAATTGATGGCATTTCTTCTTTCTCGAAATAGCGATCTACGCAACGGAAGCCACTTTCTTCATCTGAGCCAATAATCATACGCACACGCTTATTTAATTCTATGCCCTCCGCTTGAATTAATTTCATTGCCATCCATGCAGCCATTGTTGGGCCTTTATCATCGATTGAACCACGTGCGATTAACTTTCCATCAACAACGCGTCCTTCAAATGGTGGTACTGACCATGTTGCAGCATCTCCTGCTGGTACAACATCTACGTGACAAAGGATGCCTAGTAAATCTTCACCTGCGCCCATTTCAATATGGCCGGCCATATTATCGACATTTTTCACGCTCATGCCTTGTGCTTCACCCTTTGCAAGCATAAAATTTAATGCTTCAAGTGGACCTGTTCCAAATGGAGCAGCCTCGCTCGCATTTTCCTCGTCTAAAACACTTTCAATTTGAATTAACTGCTGAAGTTCAGTCACTAATTCAGTTTCACGCGCCTTCGCTTTTTCATACCAATTCATTGCAAACACCTCTAATTTTTTCTCTGATGCACAAAATGCGCAACTTTAATATCAATATTGTACTCCTATCTAGTAAAAATTCAATGATTTCAGTAATTTTTCTTTTATAAGCTAATGGAATGAAGTAATTTTTTCACTATTTCGTTAAATATTAAAAAATAGCTAGAATTTATTCTGATTTTTCGCTATAATAGTGGTGTCGGAAGGTACATTCCGATAAAAAAAAGTAAAGGGGTTGTCTTCAGGCAGAAATTTAAAGCCTATTGTGCACCTCGCACACTTGTCGTCCGCTAGTCTTATGCCATGTGAATTAAGATCGAAGGAGTGGTTCTTTTTATGAAACCTACTACTGACAGAATGCTTAATCGTATTAAAGACGTGTACATGTTTATCCTATCTAAAGGTGAAGTGACAACACAGGATTTAGTCGAAGAGTTCAACATCACTCCTCGCACCATTCAAAGAGATTTGAATGTGTTAGCCTTCAACGATTTGGTGATAAGCCCAAGTCGCGGTAAATGGACAACGACGAAGAAAAAAGTAAAAATGACATCCTAGAAAATGCGTACCTTATAAATTAATGTGAGGTGTCCCAAACGCAAG
>JAZLIT010000030.1:0-3450 GCA_045617525.1 Solibacillus sp.
CAATGATTATAGCGATGATTGGGGGGACAAATTCAAATAGTATGCTGCCCTTTATCGATTATGATGCATTCAAAGAGAACCCCAAAATTGTCGTGGGCTATTCTGATGCTACCGCAGTTTTACTTGCTTTATACGCAAAAACTGGAATCTCTACCTATTATGGACCATCATTAGTTGCATCATTTGGAGAATTTGAACCATTAGTGAATGATACTTATTTTTATTTTGAAAAATATTTTTGTGGTTTAGCTAAAGCCCCCTATGAAATTCCGATGCCTACAGTATGGTCAGATGAATTGGTGAATTGGCTGGATTATACAGGTGAAAAAACACTGTATAAAAACGAATGGGTCGGTGTTCATGAAGGGATTGCTGAAGGTAGATTAATTGGTGGAAATAACAATGCGATGTATGGATTTATTGGTACACCCTATTTTCCGCAGATTCAAGAGGGAGATGTTTTACTTATTGAAGATACGATGAAAAATGCTGCAATCGTAGAGAAAAATATGGCGATGTTAAAGCTTCATGGTATTTTTGAAAAAGTATCTGGAATTATTCTGGGGAAACATGAACAATATAACGATTTAACTACAGGGCGTAAACCATTGGATCTATTATTAGAACAACTAGATGGAAGAAATATACCGATTCTTGCGGAATTTGATTGTTGTCATACTCATCCTATGATTCCTCTAGCAATCGGTAAAACGGTTCGTATCGATACAAGTAAAAATACGATAACTTGTACAGAAACATGGCTTTAAAAAATAGTAGATATAATCATGAAAATAGCTGATGCAATCTTTTTGTATCGGCTGTTTCTAATAGGCCTTAAAAGGCATGAGCCCGATACACTCATGCCCAAACTGCTACCAAATAAGATTTTAACTTTTAGAGGTCACCTCACATTTAGGCTTGTTCTTAGATATCCTATCTTCTAATCATGAGTGGCGACCTAACTGTTCATAACTGACAAGAGTTGTTTATAATAGGCATGCCCTGTTGCTAATTCACTATGTGTGCCCACACCCGTTAGTTTACCTTCATCAAATAATAGTAGTTGGTCTGCGTTGGTAATCGTTGAAAGTCGATGCGCAATAATGATTGTCGTCCGGTTTTTCATAAGTGTTTCTAAGGCTAATTGCACTTCTCGTTCAGATTCATTGTCTAAATTAGAAGTAGCCTCGTCTAATAATAATATTTGTGGATTTCTTATTATAGCCCGAGCAATGGCAATTCGTTGTTTTTGTCCACCCGATAGTTTAATACCGCCTTCGCCAACTTCCGTTTCCAATCCATATTCCAATGCTGCCACAAAATCATAGGCATATGCAGACTTTAAGGCTACCCAAATCTGCTGATCAGACGCATCTTTTTGACCATACAACACATTATCACGAATTGTACCGTTCATAAGTGGCGCGTCTTGTGTAACATATCCAAATAATTGGCGCCATTGTTGTAAATTAAATTCTTCAATATTCGTGTCGCCATAACGGATAACTCCACTTGTTACATCATAAAAACGTTCAATTAGGGAGAACATCGTCGTTTTTCCGCCACCACTACTACTCACAAACGCTGTTGTCTTCCCTGCTGGAATGGTAAATTGCATGCCATTTAATATCTGGTGGTTCTGATACCCAAAATGAACATCTTCAAACGTAATCGGTTGTGGCATTGATGGTGTATTTCGTCCCGTTTGTGTTTCAATTGGCTGTTGCAAAATCCCTTGAATACGCTCTGTTGCACCAAGTGCTTTTTGTAATGCTGTAAAAAATGTGGCCATTTGTGTAAAAGGGATAATTATTTGCACTAAATAAATCATGACCGCCACCAATTCTCCTGAAGAAATAGCTCCTGAGGCTACTTGAGTACCACCGTACCCAAATAATAAAATAAAAACAATCATCATAATCAAGGTCATAATGGGTGATAAAATCGCTAAGATTCTCGCTTCTTTTAACCCAAAAGTATAGAGCTGTTCAATGCGAGAAGTCCCTCGTTTAAATTCAGCTTGTTCCGTTTGTGAAGATTTAACTAGGCGAATATTTGATAAAACACGACCAAGATGGCCACTAAATGATGCAAGTTCGTCTTGATTCGCTTTTGCAATTTTATTCATTTTTTGAGCAAGAGGTAATGTAGCTAGGATCGCAATTGGAACTGCGATTAGCATAAGAAGTGTCATTTTCCAATCAATCCACAACAAAATCGTAACAGCTCCAATAATTGAGAAAACTCCTGTAACAAAGCTGACAAGTTGCTCCGTTGCTAATTCTTTTACGACACTGGTATCTTGCGTAATACGACTCATCATTTCTCCTGATTCGTGCGCATCATAGTACGGTACTTTTAAATACAGTACATGTTGCCATAAATGCTTTCGCAAATTAGCAACAACTCGTTCCCCTAACTTTCGCATTAAGTAATAAGTAACTCCGCCTAAAACAGCTTGAAGAAGGAGGACTAGCACTACGGATAAACCTGTAGTCCAAACAAAGCCCGCACCTGATAAATCATTAATCATTTTCATCGTTAATAATGGTACAGCCAGTGATGCGATAGTTTGAAAAATACTAAGCCCAAAAACAAGGAAGATAAGGCGTTTTGGCACATTACTTATTTTTATTAATGACCATAATTTATCCATCTAAATCCTCCTCAAATATGGAAAGACGTTCTACCTGTTCCATTAACCATTCCTCCTCTTCCTTGGACAGTAATGAAGGAAATAACCACATATCTATTTCATTTATTTCACGATTTTCAAATGCTACCATAATTTCCATTGAAATTTCATTAGGTATTAAGGCAAAATATTGCTCAATTAAACGTTTTAACACATAATCGTCCACACCATGATGGAACGCCTCTTTTATATCGTGTGTATATGCTAGATACTTTCTATTTAATTCAACAAAATTATCTTCCAAGTAGATGTACTTTTTTTGTATAACAGAATCCGGAAGATAGTTTTGTAAGTACTTCTTTTGCTGCTCTTCTGTAAAGATACTGTGTATAACCAGCAATAAACTGGTCGTATCAATAACTTGATTCTTTTCATGAATTAAAATGGCCATATCTAAACTTGAAAGCATTTGGTCAAGTTGCTTTCTTCTCCGTAATAGTTGCTCCTTTTGTTGTTGCAACGATTCAAATAATGACACCTTATTAGCCAACAGTTCCTTTATTTCTTCTAATGTATAATCTAAGTATTTAAATGTAGCAATCTTCTGTAAATTAATGATATTTTCTTCCGAATAATAACGCTGTCCGGCGTCAGATACATAGGTAGGTTGTAACAACCCTTTTTCACCATAATAACGTAGTGTTCGAATGGAAGTTCCTGTTTTTTTTGCAAATTTCCCAATTGAGTACATTTCAAATCCCCCCTTTACTCCATTATAAAAGCTAACGTAACGGAAGATGCAACATAAAAATAAG
>JAZLIT010000031.1:0-6211 GCA_045617525.1 Solibacillus sp.
GATGAAGGCGAAAAGGTGAAATTTGACATTGTGGAAGGCAATCGTGGTCCGCAGGCTTCAAATTTAACAAAGATTACGTCATAATAAATTAATTTTTCTGCACAGTTGAAATCTGTGCTTTTTATTTTGACTTTTTATAAAAAAGACGGTAATTAACTTTCCGCTAATTACCGCCCTATATTATCTATTTAATAGCTCAAAAGTAGTACCGTGGTAAGTGAAGCTCGATTCCTCAAATGCACCCGTGAATTTAAGTAACGTACAAAGACTTGCTTGCTCAGCACACTGCAAATAAATCCACCTCGTGTTGTTTAATACAACCTCAAAGCCATTGTCAGTTTCAGTAATTGGCAGTTGGATAAGCTTATAAAACCTCTTCAAATCTGCACAATTTTGAACGGCCATATGAACCTCTGCCAAACGAAGATCCCCAGCTAGATGTGGTGCAATCACTTGCTGTTCTCGAAGCACTGCAAAGCGCTCCTCATCCGTAATATCCCAATCAATAAAAAACGGGACATCCCCTGTCGGTTCACGCTTGCCTACATGAAACAGCTGCCAGCCAACTGTGGTTCCTAATTTCGTTTGCCTTGTGAAATGTGTCGGCTCATCGTATTCAAATTCTGTGCCTTTAAATACCTCTGCTACAGCTTCGATCCCCTGCACACGTAACGCACTTCGACAAATGCCGTTCCTGCGACCTAATTTCTCATACGTTTCATGCAATGTAAACGGAACTTTTGCCGCTTGCTCGTATATCTGCTCCTGCTCAATCGCAATCAACTCTAAATAGCAATCGTCAAAATAAATTAACGCATTATATGTACCCCACATCGGATGACTGCCACCGTATACAACGTGAAAGCCCCGCGTGCGGAAAACCTCCACTGCACTATCTAAATCATCGACAAAATGGACGAAATGATCAAATTGTATGTTCATGTGCATGCACTTCCTCGTTTACCATTTGCCAGCCCTTGCAAAGGTCAATCCACACAGCTTCCTGAACAATCATTTCTAGCTCCTCGCACGTAACTTCGATTGCAGAACTTGGCGTACCACATGCAGGAAATACTGTCGCAAATCGACGCAACGATACATCCAAATACACCTTTAATGGATTGGCCAGGCCAAAAGGACAGACGCCGCCAATTGGATGACCCGTATAGGACAGCACTTCTTCTAGCATCAGCATTTTCGCCTTCACTAGGAATTGCGTTTTAAATTTTGCGTTATCAATTTTCGCATCACCAGCAGTAACGACTATAATCGCTTCTTGCCCCACTTTAAACGACAAAGACTTCGCAATTCGCGCAGGCTCAACACCGAGAACTTTTGCCGCTTCCTGTACTGTTGCACTACTCGCATCCAACTCCAAAATACGCTCTTCCATTTGATGCTTTTTTAAATGCGCACGCACCGATTCAATCGTCATTTACTCACCTCATTTTTTCTGAGTTATAGCAGAAAACATCTCTACCTTACTCGTCTAAAATGATTATACAATATCTATTTGAAAATTCACTTTATTGCTTCAGATAAAACTTCAATCAAGCGAACAGCCGTTTCCTGCTTTCCATCAGTTTGCACGAAATTCCCATCCCGCCCCACAATAAAGTGAGGCTCGCCATTGCCATATAACGATTTCGAGCTATTCGCTACCATATAAGCCGCATCCGAAGAATCCATGCGAATTTTTGCTCGACCCAATAAATAATTCACGTCATCTGTAGCTTCTAGCTTAAAGCCTACTAATGTAACATTAGGTGCCCACGATTTAATTTGCGATAAAATCTTAGGTGCCTTTTTAAAGTGAATAATCGGCGGTTCATCAGAAGGCATTTTTCCTTTTTCGGTCATCTCGTTGCCTTGCTGATCAAAAACCTTGTCCACTACCCAATCAGATCCAGCAACTGCCATAATAACAGCATCGACCTTTTCAGCTTGTACAATTTCCTTCAGCTTGTCCCCTAAATCAACAATCCCCTCAAAAGGAACACAGCGAATCCCTGACGAATGCATAGGCATCTTCGCAAAATATCCATGCATGTAAATAACCTCTGCGCCGGCGGCTAGTGCTGCATCCGCTAAATAAGAGCCCATAATACCCTTTGATAAATTCGTATGGCCGCGTACATTATCCCATTTTTCAAGCGTGCCACCACTTGTAATTAAAACTGTTTTCCCCTTTAACATATGTTCATGCTCCTTTAATCAAATACTAGATTATCTTCATTTTCAGAGAGCCAACGCTTTAGTACTTCCACAAATTTTTGTGCAGCTGGTGATAACGATAGCTTTGTCGATAAGCCAATCGTTCTGAAACTTTCCTGTTTAAACGGTACAACGCGCACATTATCCGGAACTTGCGTAATACTTAGCTGCGGCAAAATACTTATACCCAATTCATGTTGAATCATCGACATAATTCCATTTTCATCATATAAATTAAAGCGCACATCGGGCTTTACATTATATTGCTCAAACAGCAACGCCACGTCATTCGTGCCCTTATATGTCGTCATAATAATTTGTTCATTCTCAATATCCTTTATATCAATCGCCTCTTTATAATAGAGCGGACTTTTCTTTGATACAACACATAATAAAGTATCTCGTTTTAACGGCATGAAATCAAATTTTTTCGAGTTCGTGCGGTTTAGAAATCCACAATCTACCTCACCATTGATGAGCCATTGCTCGATTTCATAATAATCCCCTTCACGTAGCTCAATCCGTATGCCCGGAAAATCCTGTTCCATTATATGAATAATATTTGGCATCCACTTAGTCGAAATTGAGGAAATCAACCCAATTCGCACCGTACCTTTAGTGACACCTAAAATATTGGCTGCCTCTTGCTTTAATAATTCTTCAGCCAACAAAACACGGCGCATCGAAATTAACATTGATTTTCCTTCTTCCGTTAATCTTACACCTGTTCTTGCACGGTGAATTAATGCGAAGCCAAATTCCTTCTCTAAACTTGAAATTGCATGACTTATTGCCGACTGCGTAAGGCCTAATTCATCCGCTGCTTTGGTAAAACTATGCACCTCTGCCACTTTATTTACTATTTCATATTTGAATAAACTCACCTTATTTACACCTCACTTCACGTTTAACATGAATTATTTTCATGTACATCATTATAAACATTCGTTTTACTAATCACAACAATCGTTTTATATTGTTTTAGTACAGATATACTTACTACATAAGAAATGCGGTGACTCAATTTGTCTATTCAAAGTAAAGCAAACATATTAATGGTCATCGTTACAATGTTTTGGGGGCTGTCTTATACATTTATGGTATTAGGCTTAGAAGTACTTCAGGCATATAACGTTGTCGCTCTTCGCTGTTTAATCGCTTTTATTATTGCAGGACTTATTTTTTATAAAAAACTATTAAACACAAATATTAAAACAATTGCATATGCAGCCATCCAAGGGGTTTTATTATTTCTTGTATTCGCACTTTCGCTCTTCGGTTTAGAAACGACTTCCGCATCCAATGCCGGCTTTATTTTAAGCCTAACAGTCGTACTTGTACCAATCTTCTCAAGCCTGCTGGAGCGTTCATTACCAACGCGCGCAGTAAGCTTTGCAATTGTGTGTACGATGGTTGGGATTACGGTTTTAACATTGAAAGATTCATTCACTTTCCAAAAAGGTGATTTATTAATGGCAGTAGCGGCAATTTGCTACTCGATTTTCTTAATTTTAAATAGTAAATTCACAAAGCAAGTAGAATCTGTTGCATACGGAATTTATCAGCTAGGCTTCGCTGGTCTAATTGCCATTGTTCTTTGCTTAATTTACGAACTTCCACAACTACCAAGTACATCACTAGGTTGGGTAGCAATTTTAGGATTAGGGATCATTTGTACAGCCTTTTGCTTTATCGCACAAGCTGTTGTACAACAATATACCTCGCCTACACATACAGGTTTAATCTTTTCACTCGAGCCGATCTTCGCCTCTATCTTCGCTATTGTATTTTTAAGTGAAGTAATCACTACACAATTATTAATTGGTGGTGGACTTATTTTAGCCGGTAACTTAGTGGCGCAATTTGAGCAAATTTATCAAATACGCCGTCTACGGAAACCAATACTAGAGAAATAACCATCAATTATTCTATCTATTTCACGCGCCATCCATTCTATTATGGGTGGCTTTTTTATCGACCTTTTAACGGAACACCCTATCATAATCAACGTAAATCTAGCATAAATAATAGTACAGGAGGAAAAGTCAGAGTTTTTATAATAGATAATCATTTTTCAAGTTTCAAAAGTGCAGTTATTATAGGAGAAGAGTAATAAAACTTACATTTAGCTTAAGGAAGTGTTTACATGATTGGACGTAATGACCCATGCCTATGCGGAAGCGGGAAAAAATATAAAAAGTGCTGTGAAGGCAAACAACAAGTAACAACTGAAACTGTTTTTAACGACGAAATTGAAAATGTACTACAAGCATTTTATAGCGTATACCCAGAGCGTAAAGATATTAAAGGCTATATCGAAATCGTTCAACAATGGTTACCAAAGCTTGAAACAAAATTACAGCGTGAATTAATTGAAGCGGTAGCGTTAGATGACTATTTCTTCAACCACCGTCAAGATATTTGGACAGGCTATTTAAAACGTACAATGAAAAAAATGGTGCGTCCTCAAACAATTGCTTTATTTGAAAAATGGACGGAGCCTACTTTATTCATCGGTAAGGTAGATGTAGTAGAAGAACGTTATTTCAAGGCGACTGCTACATTAACAGGCGAATCATTTATGGTACGCCGCGAAAACAACAAGCCAATTCCTGAGGGCATGCAAATTTTTGCATTCCTATTACCGGATGGCAGTGAACAAGAAAATCATATGTTAGCTGTATCAACACTAATCTTCTTCCCAGCAGTACATACACATGTATTTGATGGATTTGCGAAAAAATTCAAGGCACAGTCTGAATTAGACGCAGCAGCTTTCTTAGCTCAAAATCATTTAGCATTTTGGACTTCATTAGTAGATGCTGGTTACACAGGTGAAGAATTCACTACATTTGAGCAAGATGTTCTTGAGCAAACAAAAACATTCTTATTAGGCAATGCAATCGCTGCTGAGCCTCTGTTAATCGTGCTAGAAGATTATTTAGTCGATCAACAGCCAACAGCTCGTAAATCTTCAGCAATCGCTGCAGGTGCGATTCGTTATGGCCAAGAGCGCGACCTATTTGGTGGCAAAACATTTACAGTGAAGCAAATTGCAGAAGACTTCGGCGTAGCTGCTTCATCTTTAAACAAATATTATCAAGAGTTATTAGCTTACACGACAGTAACTGCATAACAAGTAAAGGGTGCCCACTAAGTTTTAGTGTGGCACCCTTTTTAGTTCTCTATAAAATGCTCAAAATGGACAACCATTTTATTGGCTATCCTTTGCTTGCTTCTCTGTAACCTTAATGAGCTCTTTACCTAAAAATTGAAGCTGTTCTCCAACCGTACAGCTCTCAATACAAAATTGATGTGCTTTTGTTTTGCCTCTTTTTTGGCGAAGATCACGTATGACAAGACAATCCGTACAATATAAATCGGTCAGCTCGTCGATGTCTTGCATGACGGAAACTTTATTCACATGTGTCACTTCCCTTTATTTTGTTTTTATATTTTACACCGAGTTTTTTCCCTTTGTCCAATAAAGCTTGCTATAATTAAAAAAAATTCATCGCGAGGTGGCTTATGTTAGAAGTATATATTGATGGAGCAAGTGCAGGGAATCCAGGACCTAGTGGCATTGGCATCTTCATAAAAGGCGAAGGGCACCTTCTAAAATTAAAGGAACGCATTGAAGACACAAATAATCATATTGCCGAATTTACCGCTTTAGTGCGCGGGTTGGAGGAAGCAAAGAAATTGGAGAGTAGCTTCGTATCTATGCGTTCAGACTCAAAAATTGTCGTAGCATCTATTGAGAAATCCTATGTGAAAAACGAAGAATTCAAGCCATTCTTAGAACAAGCCTTAACACTTATCGATCAATTCGACTTTTTCTTCATCAAATGGATTCCTGATAAAGAAAATCGTGCGGCCGATGCGTTAGCACGCGAAGCCCTAAAAATGAGTAAACGCTGAAATAAATAGCGTTTGCTCTTTTATTTTGCCCAATAACACTGTTAATATTTATCCAAATGCTTGAATACAATTCTTT
>JAZLIT010000032.1:0-2472 GCA_045617525.1 Solibacillus sp.
ATAACTTTTGATAACAGGATATATAGACTTCTTGAATAATATCCTCACATTCGAACATATCATTCACATATAAGAAAGCAATTCTTTTTAATTCGGTTGCATAGTCCTCCATCAGTTGATTTAAAATCAAATCTATTGAAACTTCTGAATAATCCTCGTCATTATCTATCACTCATTGAACCTCCTTTCATAAATTAGACGAGCCTCGAATTGATATTGACTCAAAAAAATTTTAATTTCTATTTCTTCTTATTCAACGAAGTGGCTATATTAACAGAAATGGTTGATTTACATATTCAGGTTTATGAAACAGGTGTAGGGGAAACAAGCGTACTTAATTGGAAGGAATAAATCAAAAGCGGTTTTACTTACGGAAATGATTGATAAAATGGGTGGAGTATCTGAAGAATTTAAAAATACGTATAAAAAATGAGCTAGGAAATGTATCTCCAAGCTCATTGTATTTTAATTTATACTTTCACTTTAGCTTCAACGAATTGATTAAAAAATGAGAGGATTTTTTGATAAACAGCAATTTCATTTTCTTTTTTAGAGAACCCATGTCCTTCGTCTTCTAGAAGCATGTACTCAACATCACGACCTTTATCTTTTAAAGCTTGTACGATTTGATCAGATTCCTCTTTCACAACACGTGGGTCATTCGCTCCTTGGATAACGAGCATCGGTTTCGTCATAGTTTCTAAATACGTAATTGGTGAGTATTCAATCAGTTTTTCCTTGTCTTTTTCAGGATTTCCTACCCATTGATCCATAATTGGCTTCCAGTCTTCAGGAACCGAGTTGATAAATGAGAACAAATCCGATGGACCAAATATATCCACTACTGCTTTGAAATAATCAGCATGTCGACCATGAAGCAATAAGGCCATGTATCCGCCATAACTTCCACCCATTAATAAAATATTGCCTTTTTCCGCGTAGCCATTATCAATGAGCCAGTCGATACCCGCGACATTATCGAGGCGTGGCGCATGTCCCCAATCACCTTCTATCATTTTCGTGAAAGCTAATCCATAGCCTGTCGAACCACGGAAATTCGGAGCAAAGATGCTATACCCATTATTTAAAAAGAATTGGAAGGAAGCTCTAAAAAATTTACGCTCTGCAGCTTGTGGACCACCATGCGGCCAAAAGATGATTTCGCCATTATCATTTTCCTTTTTAGCTTTGAAAAATAGAGACTCAATTTCAAGTCCGTCAAAAGAAGAATAGGTAATCACATCCGGCTCAACTAAATCGCTTTGATCTACACCTGGAACTGTGTATTCTGTTAAAGATGTCCATCCATTTCCTTTAAATTGATAAATATTATGCGGCTTCGTGGCCCCTCTTCCCAGTAAATACAAACTACCGGATTTTGTGACTACAAGCTTTTCGATGACGCTACAAGGCGCTTCTAGTTCTTCCCAATGAGTCGATAGCAAATCATATCTGTATAAATGATCTTCTACACCTTTTTCACTGATGATATATAAGCACTGCTGTTCTTTGTCATATTTCACCGTAGTAAAGCTTTCATTCTCCAAGTCTTTCAATTTTGCAAATTCGTTTGTCTGTAAATTATACGAAGCCAAATAAGTAAAGTCAGCATCGTAATCCGTTAATAAATAGATGAGATCATTAGATACGAAGCAAGCATCACTTACCGTATGTTGCTGATCTGTTGGCGGTGTCAGGAGAATATGTTCCTCTCCTCGTTTGGCGTATAGGAGTGTATACGTATTAGCAAAATGTTTATAGTAAAGGACTACCTCTTCATTCGGGCTAAAATCGATTAAATAAGTGGGCGCATCTTTTCCCTCAAGAACGGTTTCTTCTTCGCCAGTCACCAAGTCATATCCATATGCATTTAAATAAGATGGATTTCCTTTCGAAGATGTATAATAAAGCTTTTTCCCATCTTCTGATAAGATTGGTCCAGCATTGCGAGTTCCTTCTTCATAAATAATTTCCTTCATTGTCCCACCTTGAAGTGGAAGTCCATAAAATTGCGTATTTTCATTTCCATTCTGGTCAAAACCGGCAATGATGAACCGTCCTTGTTTATCATAGAGAAGGCCTTGGCAGCTCTGGTCAATAAAAGTAAGCGGCGTCGGGAACGTATTCGGCAGATTCATGGCCCATAAATTATACTTCCCACTTAAATTTGTGCTGAAAACTAGTTGTTTTTCATCAGGACTAACCGCAAAATCACCAATCGAAAATGTACGTAAAAACTGTTCTACATCTGGTTTAGAAAAAGATATCATAATTAAAACTCCTCCTTTTTGAATATAACGAAAAGTCTGTCTATTTATATTATAATACCCAAATGTAAAATATGTAAGAGAATACAAAAAACATATTAATAAAAAACGCTACTGCTAAAGCTCCATTATTTTAACAACTTCTTCAAGTCAATTCTTGTGTAGGTTTTATTATAAGAAGTTCCATCATCATTAAAAAAAATTG
>JAZLIT010000033.1:0-1324 GCA_045617525.1 Solibacillus sp.
ATTACAATATTTACGTGTATGAAGAGGGCAATGAAGAGCCTGCACACTATATTGGTTCGATCACAAATGTATTAAAAACATTAGGCGATAAAGCCAGCAATCAAGATTTTATGATTGTTGAGAAATAATTGAACGAAAAAACTCCGTTGCCATTTGATTGGCAGCGGAGTTTTCGCATTTTACCACGGTTTTTCTTCTTTATCTGAAAAACTCATCATGTAGGGGATGTTGATATATAAATGGGCCGAAGCAGAATCTAAATTAGATAACGTTATTCAAATTTTAAACTTGGGATAAGGTCTTCGCACTATTTACTAGATCCGCAAATTCAGCAAGGTCTTCAAATACTTGTTTGCGGTCTTTATCAATCGTCAGTAAATGCCCGCTTTGCACGTAAGTTCTAGGGAATTTCAACTCGCTTTTCGCGTGTTCAAAAATAAAATCGACGCTATTTTGAAACGTTTCATAATCTAATTCACCTTTAAAAAGGGCAATGGGTTTATGAATCGTTGTTGCCACTTGCTGTGATTCGGTAATAAACGAAAGAAGTGCCTGCATTTTTTCCGTAGGACGTGGGAAATGCGCACTTATATATGATTCGATTTCTTCAGTAGATGCTTGCTGTTGTTTGAAATAACGTTTTGTGTAGGCGATTACGCGGCCTTCCAAATCGTCAAGTGGACGTTCAAATATAGGTGAAGAAAGTACTGCAATCGCTGTACAGTTAGGTGAAGCAGCTATACGCATTGCCATCAAACCACCAAGGGACTGTCCGATTACGATAATTTTTTCAAAGCCTTTTGAAAGTAGTAATTGAAAGGCATCCTCTGCGCTAGCATGGGCTTCTGCCATAGAAGTTTGCATTAAATCCCCAGGCGTTTGCCCGTGGCCTTTTAAATTTGGTGCATAGCACGTGTGGCCTAGTTCGTGTAAATGCTTTGCTAAACCTTTCATTTCATTCGCATTGCCTGTAAAGCTATGTAAAAGTAAAAACGTTTGTTTTGTGCCTTCTAAAAAGATAGGCTGTGTTTCGATTGCTTTCAAAAAATCACCTATTATCAATTATTTGCTGTGCGCGTTTTAAAGCGACTGCAATTCATCGTATCATCCTATACATCAAAGTTCCAGAAACGTCTATTGCTAATACTTGGTAATGGTTTAAAAAGCATTGTGAATTATCCTGATTTCGTGTAAATCCTTAGCATTTATGTAATAATATAATTACTTTGAATTCAAGATATATTAGGGGGTTTATAAAATGGAATTAGGTTTAACAACATTTGTGGAGACAACACCAGATGTGAAAACAGGGCACACAATTAGC
>JAZLIT010000034.1:0-56587 GCA_045617525.1 Solibacillus sp.
CATTATGGAAGGCACAAATAATAAAATTAAACTTATTAAAAGGCGTGGTTTTGGCTACCGAAATGATGCCCATCTGTTCCTTCGATTACGATTGGAAACAGGACATTGATTTTGTCATCCCCGACTTTTGGTGATGAACCAAAAATGACACACAGTATTGTACTTATTTCACGTATAATAAGTGGATACTATTGATATGAAGGAGTTACATAGGATGAAGGGGATTAAAATTGTATTTCCAATCGTCGGTATTTTTTTAGTCATTTATATCGCGATGGTTTTTATGAATTCGGCCAAGATGAACGGCCTTGTGTCACAAATTAATCATGAATATAACGATGATTTTACGATTGTATACTCTGAAATGGGCAACGTGTTTACCGATAATGACTATCTCTTTTCAGTAAAATCAAATCAAACAGGGATAATTTATGCGTTTGAAAAAGAAAATTCAACGGTTACGGGTAGCTATTATCTTGAAAATGTAAATAATGAGATTAATAAATTGATTGAAACTGTACTTGATGACAGTTCGTATGCATTAGCTTCGATTCAACCCATTGAAATCAATGAAGCTACTGCTCTTAAAGCGATAAATGTCACGAGCCTAAATGTAAAAGTGCTTACTGATGCAGTGACGACAAAAGATAATATGTCACGCGTGCGCACGGCTCTACAAGAAGCATTCCCAACAGCAGTAATCACATTAGAATTATTTGAAATGAACGAAGCAGTGATGAAAGAGGTCCTGGCTAATGTTTTATCGGTTAAACAGCGTAGTCTAGTGACTGAGGATGAAATAAGTCACTATAAATTTGAAAAAAATAAATATTAAACTAAACCTCAGCGAAAAATGCTGAGGTTTTATTATTGATGTATTGTGTAATCTCAATATTCAGTTTACTATCAATTTATATCGTAATAGGGGTGATGTGTATATGGATAGATTTCAAAAAGGCTTAGCTGAATTGAAAAAGTATGTATCAGAGCAAGAAGCGGAAAAACTGGTGACTGCAGACCCGTTAGCAAATATTGCGCCAGATCTACGGAAAATGATTGTTGAATTTGCCTACGGAGAGGTTTATACAAGGGAAGGTTTAGATGAGAGAAAACGAGCGCTCGTTGTTATCTCTTCCGTAGTGACGCAGGGAGTTGGCCCACAAACGAAAACCCATATTTCCCGTGGTCTACAAATTGGCTTAGCGCCAAATGAAATTGTAGAAGCATTAATTCAACTCGTTCCGTACATTGGCTTTCCGAAAGTACAAAATGCAATTACGATTGCACAACAAGTTTTTGAAGAGCGTGGCTTATTATAAGTTTTACTGGAACGACTATAGAGTTCAGGTAATAACTGAATCGCTTTTTTCTCTCAGTAACAGTTATAAAAGCGAACGATTCAATTTGCTTTATTATAAATATTCGTTTTCTGTTTATAATATTAAAATAATGGTAGTTAATGTTCGGTTTTAGGCGTTTTTTCTACTTAAGAACAGCATACAAATTGATATGAATATTCAGAAAACAACAGCAAGCACAGAATCGGTGTTAATTTGACAGAATATAGCCTGTTTTAAGAGTATTTCATCTTCAATATTTCATGTATAATGAACACATTGTACCAGAGGGTATGTTCGTGAATAAAATAAAAAAACGTTAAAACGGCAGTTAAATTCTATTCGACAGAGGTTAAATGCGAATTTTTAATGATTATAAGAGGTCAATGTTCGGTTTTCGTTTTTAAAAAAGAGGTCCTTATTAACATGGGTAAGTTAGAGAATAAGTGGATGCGCGCAGTACTTCCGGCATTATTAATTCATTGTAGTATTGGTACAGTGTATTGCTGGTCATTATTTAAGGCAGATATTGCGAATTACATTGATAAGCCTTTAGGTCAAGTTGAGTGGGCATTTAGTATAGCGATCTTTGTGTTGGGTATGTCAGCAGCATTTGGCGGTAAGTTTGTAGAGCGTAATATTCATAAGTCTTCACTTTATTCTACGATATTCTTCGTAGTAGGTATGGCAGGTACTGGATTCTTTATTTATCAGAAATCCTTAATCGGAATTTATATTTGTTATGGTGTTATTATGGGGATTGGACTTGGGATTGGTTATTTAACTCCAGTTAAAACGCTTATGCTATGGTTTGACAAGCAAAAAGGCTTAGCGACAGGTTTAGCCGTGGCAGGTTTTGGGTTAGCGAAAGTTATTGCAAGCCCGTTAATGGAAGGTCTTTTAGGACCAGCAAATGAAGCGGGTGTTCTACTTGATCCGACACGTGTCTATAAAATGTTCTTTATATTAGCGGCATTCTATTTAGTGATGATGATTATTGGCCATTTATTAATCCGTAAGCCCTCAGGTTGGGTTGAAACGGAACAAGCTTCGCAACCATTTAATTATATTGGCGTTATTAAAAATAAAAAATTCATCGGTATTTGGCTGATGTTTTATATTAATATTACATGTGGGTTGGCATTAATTGCGCAAGAAAAAGCGATGTTAGCATTTGTAGGCTTCGCTGCAATTGGGCTAGTAAGTTCGTTGACAGCGGTATTTAATGCGGGAGGTCGTTTATTCTACTCAGCATGGGCAGATAAGTTGAAGGATCGTAATACGATTTACAAAGTGGTATTTATCTCAACGATGTTAGCAATTGTTGCGGTATTAGCATTTGATGCGTTAGAGGCGGGTATTCCGTTGTTGATTATTGCGTTATTATGTGTGATAAATGCAGGCTATGGTGGTGGATTTTCGAATTTACCGACATTACTGGCTGATCGTTATGGCTTAGGTAGCATTAGTACGATACACGGATTAATGTTGTCAGCATGGGCATTTGCAGGTCTTTCAGGCAACCAGCTAAGTGCTTTTATTTTGAAGAGAACAGGTTCTTATGAGGTATTACTTTATGTATTATTAGGGATGTTTGCAATTGCAACAGTCATTAGTATGTTCGTTGTAAAACCTGGTTTAGTAGAAATTCCAGAAATAGCTTCAAAGGAAACGGATAAAGTAGCTGTAAATTAATAAAAGACGGTGGATGCAGAGTAACATGCATTCATCGTCTTTTTTTATTATAGGTAATTTTGAATTTGTGTTTCAAATTTTGATGGTTTATCAGTTGGTGCAAAACGTTTTACAACTTTACCTTCGCGATCCACTAAAAATTTTGTGAAATTCCATTTGACACTTTTTCCGAAAAGACCTTTTGAGTCCTCTGTTAGCTTTTTGAATAATGGATGTGCCTCATTGCCATTTACTTGGACAATTTCATGCATTGGAAATGTCACCCCATACGTTAAGCGACAAGCTTCTGCTGCTGCTAAACTAGTACTCGTTTCCTGTTTAAATTGATTCGAAGGAAAGCCAAGAATAACGAGTCCTTGATCTTTATATTTTTGATAAATTTGCTCGAGCTCATCGAACTGTCTGACAAGTCCACATTTTGTGGCTGTATTAACGATGAGCATTGGCTGCCCTTTATATTTATCTAATGAATAACTTAGACCGTTTGCATCAGTTACTTCGATTGAATAGATTGACATTTTTCTCCTCCAGATAAATAAGATTTGCTTACTTTTATTTGTATCTAAAAACATCGTACACGATAGAAGTATCGTGAGCAAATATTCCGAATAATGATATTTTGTCATTTTTTGTTGAAAAATTGTCGGAAATATGTCCAAAAACAATAAAAAAATGAAGTTAAATCTATACTAGATGACATAAGTCACTATTCCTGTGTCATAATACTGCTTAATGTTGTAATTATAAAGAACATTGGAGGACTTGGGGAAATGACAAAGAAAATAGCATGGATTACTGATACAGCTTCATTTGTTTCGAAGGAATTTTGCGAGGCAAATAATGTTCACTTACTTCCGCTAATTATGGTATTTGAAGATGGATCTTTCCGTGAAACAGTGGATATGACCCATACTGAGTTTTACAAAAAACTACGTGAAGCAAAAGTACATCCAAAAACCTCGCAGCCAAGCTTTGGGGAGCATGTAGCACTTTATGAAAAATTAAAAGAAGAAGGTTATGATTGTGCTATCGCAGTGCATACTTCTGGACAACAATCAGGAACTGTAACAAGTGCACCAATGGCAGCAGAGCAAGCCGGCTTTAAAACCTACGCAATAGATGCGAAAATTGGTTCGTACCCTATGCAAAAAATGTTGGAATTGGGTATGGAGTTAGATAAAGAAGGATTAGAAGTTGAAGAAATTGTAGCACAAATTGAGGCGATGGTTACACGTTCACAACTGGCATTTTTACCTGCAAGCTTAGAACAATTGCATAAAAGTGGTCGTGTATCAGGTATGGCAATGTTCATGAGTAATCTTTTAAATATTAAATTAGTCATTGCTTATAATAGAGTAGGTATTTGTGAAGTGGTTCATAAAGTACGTGCTGAAAAGCGTGCAAAAAAAGCAATTACAGATTTATTAGATAAAGCACTTGAAGAATCTTCAGTAGATGAAGTTGCGGTTATTAACTGTAATAACCTAGTTGGCGCAAATGAATGGATTGCAGAGTTACAGCAAAGTTACCCTGCGATCAAGTTTATTCCAACTGAGTTATCTGCGGCTGTAGGTGTACATGCAGGTGAGGGTACACTTGGATTGACATGGGTTCGCAATCGATAAAAAGTAAGTGAAAAGAAAAAAGCGGAAATCAGGCTCTCATGTGGAGTTGATTTCCGCTTTTTTATTTGGAATGTAGTTATATTAGTCTTTACCTGTTAAAGTATTCGCAATCTGTTCAATCGTCATATCTGATGTTAATTCAAATACACCTTTTTGGATTGAACGCGCATACTCGGGCTTTGATAAAAATAGTTCTAGCTCACGTCCGTTAGAAACAATTCCCAAATCTTCAACTTGTTGACCAATTGAATATAAAGAAATACTTTCATAAATATAAATTGTTCCACTGATCGACTCGTTTGATTCGTTAGGTGAACTTTCATAGGTAGTAGAGTTACTCTCTTCCTTCTCTTTAGAGCCGTTAATATCGGTTTCAGCAGTTTGTTGTAGAACGCTGATTTGCGCTTCTAATTCACTGATTTTATGCTCGTAATCCTTGTTATTATTATCGCTTGAAGATTGCTGATTGTTCGCTTTACTAATAGGCAAATCCAATTTATCAACTAATGCAAACAATAAGCCGGCTATGAAAAGTCCTATTCCAAAATATTTAAGGCGCAGTTTCATTAGTTACCTCCTGTTTGTAAAATATGAAGGATTTGGTCGGCAGTAAGTGCAGAGCGTTTTTGAATTTCATCTACGGACATACCTTTTTTTCCTAGTTCTAATACTTGGCTTACTAAAATACTATGTACGGGCTTGTTAGCAGCAGATTTCGCCGCTTGTTTGACAGCGGGGGTGGCGTACTCTTGTGTTGCTTGTGCAAATGGCTGTTGTTTCATAGGCTTTGGCGTAACCTTAAGTGGGCCATCTAATAATAATTCTTCCTCTACAACTTTTAAACGTCGCTTAATTGAATTTGTTTCTTGATAGATGTTAATAGATAGATCCTCTAAATCTTGTTCAACCCTTTTTGAACGATCTTTAATAAGGAAAGAAAGAATGATAAATACAATTCCTAGCACCATAATTAGTATCGTTAAATCCAATTGTTTCGCCTCCATATACCTTTTGAATTATTAATAGTTTAACATAGATAAAGTTATTGCGAAATGATACTAGATTTTTTTTCAAAGTATGTTATAATAGGTAGGTCGTATAAATCAATGCTCAAATTTATACTTGATTTAGAGTGGGAGGGTTAATAATGCGCGTAAATATTACTTTAGCTTGCACAGATTGCGGCGAACGTAACTACATTTCTAAAAAGAACAAGCGTAACAATCCAGAGCGTCTTGAACTTAAAAAATATTGCTCTCGTGAGAAGAAATACACTACTCACCGTGAAACAAAGTAATCGCTCATTAGCCAGAACCACTTGTGGTTTTGGCTTTTTTACTTTGTAAAGGAGGCGTTCTTTAGATGGAAAAGAAAGAAATTCGCCAGCAAATTCGTGCGCAACTGCTCAAATTAAAAACCTTGGAATATAATGGTCAATCTGCGATATTACGCGATAAATTACTACATGAGCCTTCAATACTTGAAGGGAAAACGATTGCAATCACGATTTCGGTAAAGCCAGAAGTCGATACCATTCATTTAATCGAAAAGCTTTGGCAGTTAGGAAAGCAAGTTGTTGTTCCGAAATGCAATGCTAAAACCCGTGACATGATATTTTATCGAATCGAGAATTTTACACAATTAGAGAATGTTTACATGGATTTAAGAGAGCCAATTCCAGAGGTATGTGAAATGGTGCCAAAAAGTCAAATAAATGTCTGTATCGTGCCTGGAATCGTTTTTGATCGATTTGGCTATCGCATTGGTTATGGTGGTGGGTATTATGATCGTTTTCTTCTAGATTACAAGGGAACAACGATTGCTATTGCCTTTCATGAACAGCTTATATGTGAAGTTCCAAAAGAGCCACATGATTTGCCAATAGATTTGATTATTACTGAACACACTCGGATAGAAATAAGAAGAGAAGGGTAGTTTGAGACGTATGAAAACAATGCTTGATGTATTAGCCATACTAAAACGATATGGGACATATATTTATACAGGGAATCGAATGGGCGATTTAGAGCTTATCGAGGATGAAATTAAAGAGCTGTATAACTCAAAAATGCTTGAAGTAAAAGAATTTCAATCAGCAATTCTTATTATCCGTCATGAAATGAGAAAAGTTAAAGAAGGTAATTAATTTACATTTCATGTATACAAGTGTTATAATACTTTTTGGTATATGATATGATGTTTACTAAAGTGAAGGTAAATTAGTAGCAAACTTGGTTAGTATTTTTGTTTTTAAACAGTGGATTCCCACTGTTTTTATCTTTTTTGAAACTTTTTCAGTTAATAAACGTATTATACTTTAGAAGCAAAAAATATTTAGCCATTACTCGGAAATTGTGCTAAATTTCCTTGCTATCTTTATTGAAAAAGATTAACATTGATTTTGCTTTGAAATAATAAATTCTTTTTAGTTAAAGTATGAAAGGGATGTTAGGAAAAATGAAGTCATTAAAATGGCCCAAACATTCGATCTTAGTGCTTGCTATTTTAGCAACATGGATTAAAACAGTTATCGTTTATCAAACGAGTTTTGATATGAAAATAGAAAATGGAATGCAACTCTTTATATTAATAATGAATCCATTGAGTTTCTTACTGTTTATCTACGGGATCGGCCTGTTTTTTAAATCAAATAAAGTTCGAGTTATATATACAATATCAATCAGTTTATTATTATCGATTGTTTTATATGGAAATGTTGCGTTCTACCGTTTCTATGATGATTTTATTACGTTGCCAGTATTATTCCAAACGAGTAATTTTGGTGATTTAGGAAGCTCAGCAGCAGCAATTATTAATTTCACAGATTTATTTTTCTTTATTGATGTCGTGTTATTAATTTTGGTGTATAAGTTTGTGAAAAATCAATCACAAACAACTTTAGTGCGTAAAGATATTCGTCGAGCATACTTTGTGATGTCTGCAGCTATACTATTTTTAAATTTAGGATTATCAGAAATTGAACGTCCACAATTATTAACGCGTAGCTTCGATCGCGAGTTACTTGTGAAAAATATTGGGACATACAACTATCATTTATACGATGTATATATCCAATCAAAATCTTCAGCGCAACGTGCATTAGCTGATGGTAGTGAATTAACAGAGATTAGTAACTCTGTACGTGCAAATCAAGCCGAGCCAAACGCAGAGATGTTTGGTAAGTACGAGGGCCGTAACTTAATCGTCATATCTTTGGAGTCACTTCAGAGTTTCGTCGTTAATAATGATATGAACGGTGAAGAAATTACACCATTTTTAAATTCATTAACAAAAGATAAAGATACGTATTACTTTAATGATTTCTATCACCAAACAGGATTAGGTAAAACAAGTGACTCAGAATTTATTTTTGAAAACTCATTATACGGACTTGGTGGCGGTGCGGTATTCTTCACTCGTGGTGGAAATACGTATAATTCCTTATCTGAGCGTTTAGGTGAAAATAATTATGCGACGAGCGTATTACACCCAAATAATAAATCATTTTGGAATCGCGACATGATCTATAAATCATTAGCAATTGATAAGTTCTATGATATTGATTCATATGAAGTGAATGATGAAAACTCTGTTAACTGGGGCTTGAAAGATAAGCCTTTCTTTGAGCAATCAGCACAGCATATAGGAGCAATGCAACAGCCGTTCTATACTCGTTTAATTACATTAACAAACCATCATCCATTCTACTTAGATGAAGAAGATCAAACAATTCCTGAGTACGACTCGAATTCGGGGACGTTAAACCGATACTTCCAAACTGTGCGTTATATGGATGAAGCGGTAGAGCTATTCTTTGATCAACTTAAAGCAGAGGGCGTATATGACAATTCAATTATTGTGATGTATGGTGATCATTATGGTATTTCAGAAAACCATAAAAAAGCAATGGCTATGTATTTAGATAAAGAAGAAATTACGCCTGTAGATAATGCATTATTACAATCGGTACCTTTATATATTCATGTACCAGGTTCGAATGATGGTAAGGAAATTGATAAAGTGTCAGGGCAAATTGATTTACGCCCAACTTTATTACACTTACTAGGAATTGAAACATCAAAAGATATGCAATTAGGTGCTGATCTATTCTCTCCTGAACATGAAGACTTTGTTGTGTTCCGTGATGGTCGTTTCATTACAGATGAACTCGTTTATGCTGGTGAAGTATGTTACGATCGTGAAACAGGTGAGCAAACAGACCATGCACTTTGTGAGCCATTTAGTGAACGAGCGGGCATTGAATTAGATCATTCTGATGCGATTATAAATGGGGATTTACTACGTTTCTATGATGCGCAAAAGGGCACGTTGATTACCGAATTAGAATAATGATAGTGCTATTCCTTCATTTTAACGAATGAAAGAATAGCACTTTTTGTGTGAGTGGACATAATAAAAAGACGTGTAGTCTATAGCTACACGTCTTTTTATTTGCTATTAATGATTTACAATTGGTGGGTATCCAGCATTTAGTACAGTCATGATAACGAACCAGCCTAAAACTAAAGCTGCTGCACCATGAAAGGCTACAGAAAGAAGGTTCTTTTCTTTGATTGCTTGGAATGTGCCAAATACTGATATAATAGCGATAAGTCCAAAAATTAACATTAAAATCCAACCCATGATTTACGGCACTCCTTTCGACATACAAATTATGTCTAAAACAATATTCCTTCTTATTGTATAGAAACTATTTCCATTTGTCGAGTGGGAAAAGTGACGTTTATTTGAACGAGAATCGTCAACTCGTTTCAAATTATGTATACTAGAGTAGAGGTGATCGTATGTTAAATACAAGAGGATACAGTTTGGGTCCAATACAAACGAATTGTTATATTGTCAGTAACAAGGATAAGGAATGCCTGATTTTTGACCCAGGTGAAGAAGGTATGAAGCTAATAAAGGAAATTCGTGCTAAAAATTTAAAGCCATTGGCAATTTTATTAACGCATGCACATTTTGACCATATAGGTGCAGTAGATGCATTAAGAGAAGTATTTGAACTGCCTGTTTATATACATGAAAAGGAAGTTTCATGGTTAGCGGATCCAATGAAAAATGGGTCTGGAAAGTATGCGGAGTTGCCAAATTATATCGTAAAGGCACCAGAAGAAGCCCATATTATACGCAAAGAGCAGCAACTGAAAATTGGTTCATTTATTTTTGATGCTGTATTTACACCGGGGCATTCGCCAGGAAGTATTTCCTATGTTTTTAAAGAAGATGGCTTTGCAATTGTCGGGGATACATTGTTTGAACGTTCTGTAGGACGCACGGATTTAATTGGTGGTTCTACGAAAATACTACTTGATTCAATTAACCAGAAGTTATTAACATTACCAGATGATATGATTATATATCCGGGACATGGAAGTTATACGACGCCAGAAGCTGAGCGTCAACATAATCCGTTTTTAAACGGTTTTTAATAGGTAAGGGCGTGTAAATCGTATTTAGGTTTACACGTTTTTTACATAAAAAAACACCAACTGAAAATCCAGTTGGTGTACTTATTAATGGCCAGCGCCGGGTGTGTGTATGAAGGTTGTGTAATATGTGAAACCAGCAAAAAACACAGTTAAATATGCGCCAAAAATGTACATGTACATGCGTTCTGAAAGGTTTAAAAAGCCTAATAATAAGAATAAACCTGTATTACCTACGAATAATAGCGAAACCTGTGGCATATGTCCTAAATAGAACATAACTGCAAAGATACCTGTCCAAAAAGCCATAACTTTATACATATTGCTCATGATTATTTCCCCCCCTTCAATGGATTAAATACAATAATCTCCTGTCCATTATAATTGAAAAATGCCCCTTATGTAAACTGGAAGTTCGAGAATATTTGTACAAATGAATTATTTTTTGTGCATAATTAAGATAATTTAATCTCGTACTGGCAAAACTCACAGCTTTAAGCGAGTTTCATGTCACCTTTTCAATTGTTTTAAAACGATACGTCTCGTTGCTACTATTATAAAGTAGAATTTTATAGAAAATAATTATTTAACCAATATATTACATATAAATTTAAAACTTGAGGAAATTTACCTACTAATATTTAATATTTCAGCAAGATATTTGTTTGGATTTTGGGCTTCCAGATAAATTATGAATAACCTATAATGATGCTAAGATAGCGTATTTTTAGAGAGTAGGCGTATATTATGGAGGTTGAATCCATTGTAGAGAAAAAATGCTTTCAATTATTAAATCGAGCAATCTCATTTAAAGCATCAGATATTCACATAGTGCCATCAGAAACACACTATGAGATTTACTTTAGAAAGTTTGGGAAACTGATTCCAATTCATTCGTATGCGGACGAAATTGGTGCAAGAATCATTTCTTATATGAAGTTTTTATCTGGATTAGATATTGGGGAAAAAAGAAAACCACAAAGCGGTTCATTTCAAAAAACGGTAGAAGAGCACCTCTACTCTTTCCGTATATCAACATTACCTTCGATTTATAAAAGCGAGAGTGTCGTTATCCGACTATTGCTGCAAAATTCCACGATTCCACTACATCAGTTAAGTATTAATCCAGACGTCTCGCGAAATTTACTTGAACTTATCGAACGCAAGCAAGGCTTATTGCTTGTGACGGGGGCTACTGGTAGCGGGAAAACCACCACTTTATATTCTCTTATCCATTATTGCACAAACGAATTATTGAGACATGTTATTTCATTAGAGGACCCTGTTGAACAGACACAGGAAAAAATTCTTCAAATTCAAGTGAATGAGCGTGCGGGTGTTTCCTATAGTACCGGGTTAAAGGCGATTTTACGCCATACACCAGATGTTATTATGATTGGCGAAATCCGTGATCGTGAGACGGCACAAATTGCTTTAGAAGCAGCATTGACTGGACATTTAGTCGTATCGACAGTACATGCAAAGGATTCTGTAAATTGTTTATATCGCCTCCACGATTTAGGCTTATCGCTTGAAGAATTAAGACAAGCATTGGTGGGAATCGTTGGACAAACATTAGTTGAGTTAAATGATATTGATGAGAGAAAGGCTATGTTTGAACTACTAACGGATACGAATCTACAACTAGCAATTCATAAAATGAAGCAAGGCGTGCAATTTGAATTGCCAACGGAGCAAACGTTAGAAGGTCAAATGAAAAAGCTAGAGTTAAATTATTATGAACGTTCGTGAAAGATTTCTTACCCACAAGGAACGAATAGATGATTTACCAGCATTGCTGAGTAAAATGAGTAGCTTATTAAATGAAGGCTACAAATTAAATGAGTCCTTTATCATGTTGCTCCCATACTACTCAAAAAATGCAGAGAGCTGGCAAAAGAAAGTGACCGATTGCTTGCATAATGGTTTAGAAGCTTCAGACGTTTTTAAGCTACTAAAGGTAGATGATGAATTTTTAATTTCGATTCAATTAGCAGATAGACATGGGGATTTGGCTACGACACTCAAACAAGTTAGTGAGCAAATGCACTATAAAAAGGAAATGCAAAAGCGGATGTTAAAGATTTTGGCCTATCCATTATTTATGTTTCTCATTTTAGTAGCGTTCTTTTTTGGCTTTCGCACGTATTTTTTACCAAACATCTCCCATCTTGTAACTTCTAGATCAGATGATGCAAGTAATTCAATTCAATGGTCAAAATTTTTTCTGCATATGCCAGATTATTTTATAACTCTGGGAATTTTATTAAATGTAGCAATCGCGGTTCTTGTTTACTATTTGAGGAAGAAAAAAGTCGAGTTTCAGTTGAATTTCATTTTTAAACTCCCGTTTGTAGGGACGTTTTATCGACTCTTGCTAACACGTCAGTTTGCGAGAAACTTAGGAAATCTTTTACTCAATGGATTCACATTGCAGCAGGCGTTGATTGAATTGAAATCACAAGTATTCCAGAAAAATATTCAGTTTGTTGCTGTAAAAATGGAACAGAAGGTAATTTACGGAGATTCATTAACGGAGTCAATACAAAAGTTGCCTTATTTTTACCCGAAGTTTGAACAATTCGTAGATCACGGCGAGAAAAGTGGATTATTAGGTAGGGAGTTACTGATTTACTGCGATATTTTAGATGGAAAACTAAAAAATACAACTGAATTTGTGTCAGCCTGCATTCAGCCACTTCTCTTTATTATTATTGCAACATGTATCGTAGCTGCTTATCTTAGTATTTTATTGCCTATGTATAAAATGATTGAAGTTGTCTGAAGGGGGAATAGGATGAAAGACGAAAATGGATTCACTCTAATTGAAATGTTAATCGTATTACTTATTATTTCAGTGCTAATTCTAGTAACAATTCCAAATGTCACAAAACACTTTGCCTCGATTGATGAAAAGGGTTGTGCAGCATATGTAAGTATGGTCCAAGGACAAGTTGAAGCATTTAAAATTGATAAAAAATTTTACCCAACACTTGAACAATTGGAAGAACTTGGCTATATAAAGGAAGATGTGACCTGTCCAAACGGTGATCTTGTAGTTATTGATGCAAGCACGGGAGAGGTACGGGAGGAAAAAATAAGTAGAAATCAGCAACCATCAAATACCCAAGATGAAGAGGAACAAGGGAATTCTGAACCTTAATGCATGCACAGCGAAATGAAAAAGGGTTTACCTTAGTAGAAATGCTCCTTGTTTTAGCGATTACGATGGTGATTTTTACACTAGTCGCTACGTTTTCTTATAAATTTATTGGTGAATACAATGATATGCAAATTCAATATGAAGTGCAGTTGAAATTGCGTGAGGCGCAAACTGTAGCGCTGGCCAATAAGACTTATTACATTGTGACCTTTAAATACAATACGCTCCATATCTATCAAAATGTAATGGAGCCCCCTTATTTTATACAGCCAATGCCATCATCAATTTATGCCGAAATAGGTTTTCATGGGAATAATTCGGAGCCATTTACGTTCTCACCGAATTTAAAAGTAAATGGGATAGGCTACTTGAATTTTTATACTGAACGAGGAAATATTTATTACACCATTAATATTGGTAAAGGACGTTTTAGTTATGCTAAATAGTCAACGTGGTAATTCGTTATTGGAATCACTTTTAGCAATATCGATTGTATTTATGATTGCGGGATTGCTCCTACCTAAATTTTCAGAAATGAGAGGTGAAATTGAACGACAAAAAGTGCAAGCGCATGCGAGTGAGGTTGCTTACAATGGCGCTAGATTAGTACGTGATTATGCTAAAGAGAATGGTGTATTTATAATCGACGATGTTCACTTTTATTGGTCCTATAATGGCAATCAACTATGTGTATCTTATCTTTATGATGAGGAGGCGGTTGAAAAATGTATTTTGGCCAGCGACTAAATCAAAGAGGGTACACATTATTAAACTCGTTATTCCACGTGATTGTTTTTATACTATTGGCGCAGTTATTACTGATGATCTTAATCATCTATTTTAAGGAAACCTCATTAAGAGACGCTCGTGATGAGATTGAGTGGCAATTATTTGTGGCAGACACAAATATTTATTTTGAACGTGCACATACAATAACGCTAGAAGATGGCGGGAAAACTGTAGTTTTTTTAGATCCGCTCGGAAAAAAACCTGTAGAATACTTATTTACGATACGTGAGCTTCATATTGCTAAAGCCAGCGCAAATGGAGGTCACGAAATTGTACTTGCCCATATTAAATGGGCAAAATTTGAGTTAGATGATGGGGTATTAACATTGACAGTTATTATGCAATCAGGTGAAAAAAAGATGAGGAGCTTTGCTGTTGTCACATTTGAAAAATGAGAGAGGTATGCTGTTTCCGATAGCAATTATGGTGCTATTTTTTATCACAGGAGGGATTACCATTTACTTATACGGATATGAAGCACAAATAATTACATATAATTCATTGGAATCTTACAATGTTCATGCTACGATAAAAGTACTAAAAGAAATTTCCAATCAAAGTAATTAACTGTGCTCAAGTAAAGTAGGTGGTAAAATTGAACAAAATATTTTTAGTAGGATTTATGGGCTGTGGCAAAAGTGCAATTGGACGTCGATTAAGTTATTTTTTAAAGATGCCTTATTATGATATGGATAATGAAATCGTAAGGCAACAGGGGATGTCGATTCCTGAAATTTTTGAAAAATACGGAGAAGTGTATTTCAGGGATTTAGAAACTCAATTTTTAAAGAAATTTCGAAATGAGGCGTGTATTATTGCAACGGGTGGTGGCGTCGCAATAAGAGCAGAAAATAGACTGCTGATGCGAAAAAGTGGGCTAGTCTTTTTTTTAGACGCTACTTTTGATGATATTTATATGCGCATTCGAAATGATAAAAATCGTCCAATTGTTCAACGTACTTCAAGGGAAGAATTAAACGCTCTGTATTTAACTCGAAGAAAGTTTTACCGAGAAGCTGCTCATATTCCGGTATTAACTGAGGGTCGATCTTTGAGAAATATTGTTGAATACATTGGCTTCCAAGTGGCACGCCTTAAAGGCGAATGATTATATGTTATTTTATTATAAATGTTCGCTTTTTAAGGAAAAATAAAAATATATTGCACTCCTATTTAAAACAATGTTAGGATATTGCTAGAAGTAGTCTTAATGAACATTGGATTTTGAATAGTAAGGGCGGATGATGATGCGAGGAGAGAACGTTAAGCTGCGTCGCCGAAGGAGCAAATAGGGAAACTATGAATCTCTCAGGCAAAAAGACTCGTATTGGACGCTACTCTGGAGAATGCTGCCTCATGCAGCTACCAAAGGGGAAAGCCATTAGATGTAACTTGTGTTAATCTATGGTGTAACTTTCAGGTACAAGGACAGAGAATCTCAGAAATGGGATTCGTCTGTCTTTTTTTATGTCATTTTACTTTCTAGCTATGTATGAGGTTAAAAAAACACAGGTAGGGAAACAGGATCTTTTTTCTAGTCTTCATCTAGTGAAAAATGGTTTGTAAACGAAGGAGGAAAATAGTATGAGTAATGAACTTAAACGTACCCCACTTTTTGATTCTTATGCAAAATATGGTGGTAAAACAATCGATTTTGGTGGTTGGGAGCTTCCGGTTCAATTTTCGTCTATTAAAGAAGAGCATGATGCTGTTCGTAATCGCGCTGGACTATTTGATGTTTCGCATATGGGTGAGATTTTTGTCGAGGGACCAGATGCACTAAATTATTTACAAAAGCTTTTATCAAATGATATTTCAAAAATTGCAATTGGCGGTGCACAGTATAGTGCGATGTGCTATGAAAACGGTGGAGTAGTTGATGATTTATTAACGTATCGTTTAGATGAAAATCTATACTTATTATGTGTAAATGCATCAAACATCGAAAAAGACTTCGAATGGATGCAAAAGCAGCAGGAAGGCGATATTGTTCTGACAAATAAATCAGATGAATATGCGCAAATTGCATTACAAGGTCCATACGCGCAAGAAGTTTTACAAACATTAACAACAACAGATTTAGCTGAAATTAAGTATTTTAAATTCCGAAACAATGTAACAGTAGGTGGCTATGATGTATTAGTATCACGCAGCGGTTACACTGGAGAAGATGGCTTTGAAATTTATGGTACACCAGAAGCAATCGTTTCTTTATGGGATCAAATTTTAGAGGCTGGTAAGGAGCAAGGTGTGATTGCTACGGGCTTAGGCGCACGTGATACATTACGCTTTGAAGCATGTTTACCACTTTATGGGCAGGAACTTTCGAAGGACATCACGCCACTTGAAGCAGGTATTTCATTTGCTGTGAAGCTTCAAAAGGATCCGATGTTTATTGGCCAGGAAGCATTAATTGCGCAAAAAGAGGCAGGACTTCCACGTAAATTAGTCGGCGTGGAAATGATTGATAAAGGGATTCCGCGTCATGGCTATAAAGTTTTCAAGGACGGCGTAGAAATTGGTGAAGTTACAACAGGTACACAATCTCCAATGACGAAACGTAACATCGGTCTAGCTTTAATTGACGCAACATTCGCAGAAATCGGAATTGAAGTAGAAATTGAAATTCGCAATAAATTTGTTAAAGCAGTAACAGTTGCAACACCATTTTATAAGCGTAAAAAATAAATTGTTGAAAAGAGGGCTATAAGTCATGAAACATCGTTACTTACCAATGACTGAGCAAGATAAAAAAGAAATGCTGGATGTAATCGGCGTTGCTTCAATTGATGCGTTATTCTCAGATATTCCTGAGCAAGTTCGTTTTAAAGGGCAATATAATATTAAAGCGGCGAAATCAGAAGCAGCTTTAATGAAAGAATTAGCACAGCTTGCTGGGAAAAATAAAGACACAGCATCAAACGTTTCATTCCTTGGTGCAGGTGTTTACAATCACTACAAGCCAGTTATCGTAGATCATGTTATTTCTCGTTCAGAATTTTATACAGCCTACACACCATACCAACCAGAAATTTCGCAAGGGGAATTACAAGCAATTTTCGAGTATCAAACAATGATAGCAGAGCTTACAGGCATGGACCTTGCCAACTCATCTATGTATGACGGCGGCACAGCACTTGCAGAAGCAGGTATGCTTGCGGCTGGCCACACGCGTCGTAAAAAATTACTAGTATCAGGTGCGGTTCATCCAGAATATAAAGATGTCGTAGCAACTTCTGCTTACGGTCAGTCAATCGAAGTCGTTGAAATACCAACAGTTAATGGGGTTACAGATGTTGAGGCATTAAAGGGCTTAGTGGATGATCAAACAGCGGGTGTCATTGTTCAATATCCAAACTTCTTTGGCCAAGTTGAAAACCTACAAGTGATGGCAGATATTACACACGCGGCAAAAGGTTTATTCATCGTGTCATCTAATCCCCTTGCACTTGGGATTTTAACACCTCCAGGTAAATTAGGTGCAGACATTACTGTTGGGGATGCGCAGCCATTTGGAATCGCTGAAAACTTCGGTGGTCCTCACTGTGGTTACTTCGCGGTAACGACGAAATTAATGCGCAAAGTCCCAGGTCGCTTAGTGGGTGAAACGGTAGACCAAGATGGCCGTCGCGGATACGTATTAACTCTGCAAGCACGTGAGCAGCATATTCGTCGTGACAAGGCGACATCAAATATTTGTTCAAACCAAGCGCTACTTGCACTTGCTGCATCTGTGGCGATGACAGCATTAGGTAAAGAAGGCGTGCGTGAGATGGCGAAGCAAAACATCGTTAAAACGCGCTATGCAAAAAATGCCTTTGAAGCTGCTGGATTTGAAGTTGTGTATCAAGGTGCACACTTCAATGAAATCGTCGTAAAAGGAAATGCAAATATTACGCAAATTAATAAAGCGCTAATTGAAAAAGGGATTATCGGCGGCTTCGATTTAGGTCGCGTTTACCCAGAATTAGCAAACCACGCATTAATCGCGGTAACTGAAATTCGTACAAAAGAAGAAATCGATGCACTAGTTGCAGAAATGGGGTCTCACAATGCATAACCAAGAACAAACACTCATTTTTGAAATTACAAAAGAGGGCCGAGTAGGATATAACTTAGAGCCACTTGATGTGCCAGATTTTGATTTAGCTGATCTATTGCCAGCTGATTTAATTCGTGAAGTACCAGCTGAGCTACCTGAAGTTTCAGAGCTTGATATTATGCGTCACTATACAGCATTATCTCGTCGTAACCACGGTGTTGACTCAGGCTTCTATCCACTTGGTTCTTGTACGATGAAATATAACCCGAAAATTAATGAAAACGTTGCGCGTTACTCAGGTTTCGCAAACATTCACCCGCTACAAGATGAGTCAACAGTACAAGGGGCTATGGAGCTTCTTTATGACCTGCAAACGTCACTTGTAGAAATTACAGGAATGGATGAAGTAACATTACAACCTGCAGCTGGTGCACATGGTGAATGGACAGCATTAATGATGATCCGCGCATTCCATGAGGCAAATGGTGAAGGTCACCGCAACAAAGTCATCGTTCCTGACTCAGCGCATGGCACAAACCCAGCGTCTGCTACAGTTGCCGGATTTGAAACAATTACAATTCGTTCAGGTGAAGACGGTCTAGTAGATATCGAGGACTTAAGACGTGTAATTGGTGATGATACAGCAGCATTAATGCTGACGAATCCAAATACACTTGGCCTATTTGAAGAAAATATTCTTGAAATGGCTGAGCTTATACATGGTGTTGGCGGTAAAGTTTATTACGATGGTGCGAACCTAAATGCTGTAATGTCTAAGGCACGTCCTGGCGACATGGGCTTTGACTGTGTACACTTAAACTTACACAAAACATTTACAGGTCCTCACGGCGGTGGTGGTCCAGGTTCAGGTCCAGTAGGGGTTAAAGCGGATTTAATTCCATTCCTACCGAAGCCAGTACTTGTTAAGTTAGAAGATGGCACGTTCCACTTCGATTACAACCGTCCACAAGCAATCGGACGCGTGAAGCCTTACTACGGGAACTTTGGCATTAACGTGCGTGCCTATACTTACATTCGCTCAATGGGTCCAGATGGCCTTAAAGCGGTAACGGAATATGCAGTATTAAATGCGAACTACATGATGCGTCGTTTAGAAGAGCATTTCGATCTTCCTTACAACCGTCACTGTAAGCATGAATTTGTGTTATCTGGTCGTCGTCAAAAGAAACTCGGCGTACGTACACTTGATATCGCAAAACGCCTGTTAGACTTTGGCTACCATCCGCCAACAGTTTACTTCCCGTTAAACGTGGAAGAGGGCATTATGATCGAGCCAACAGAAACAGAGTCAAAAGAAACGCTAGACGCTTTCTGTGACGCGATGATCCAAATTGCACAAGAGACAATTGATAACCCTGCAATCGTACAAGAAGCACCACATACAACGGTCGTAAATCGTCTAGATGAAACGCGTGCAGCACGTACACCAGTGTTACGTTACACAAAATAATTACTTTAAAAGGGTACCTAAAAACTATTTTAGTCTACCCTTTTCTTTATGATTTACATTAAAAAGAGGTGTATGAAAACGAATGAGTAAAATTACAGAAATAACGCAATTCTTAGAAAGTAAAGGTGTTTTAAGTAGGAATCAACTAACGTTAAAACAAATGACGAACGGGACAACGGCGGGAATCATTTACACACTCTTATATGACGATGAGCCAAGATATGTATTGAAATTGGATGAACCGAGGTGGATTGAGTCGACTGAAGCTTTCCTTTCAACATATGCATCAATCGAACTCCTGCCAAATGTACTTTATACAGATCCAAAAAAAGAATGGATTGTATATACCTATATTGCAGGCAAAACACATTTCAGTCTCGGAGGTAAAATCCTCTGGATGAACCTATTAATTGAGCAATTATTTAACCAATATCAAAAAGTGGAGTCTGACCATTGGGGCAGAGTAAATGGCCTGAAAAGAACTACTTGGTCTGATTTTAATGAAGCGAGCCTAGACATTGCGCGTACTGATATTGGGGACGTGTTATCACAAGAGGACCATCAAAAGGTCGAGCAATTGGTTACTAAATTGAAAATGAATGAACGCCAAGATGATGAAAAATATGTGTTACATGGTGATTTAGGGGTACATAATTTTGTGTTTGAGGGTGAACAATTGGTTGGGGTGATTGATCCAGCACCTTTAGTTGGACCGTTAATTTATGATTTTACATACGCATTTTGTTCCTCGCCAGATGATTTAACTGTACATATGCTCCTGTCATTTTACGATAAGATTGCCGTTCGATTTTCCATTAGTAAGGAAAGGCTACTTGATGAATGTATCTTTCAACTTTATACGAGAATCGGCGTGTGCATAAGGGTTCATCCACAAGATTTGCCAAGTTATTTAGAGGCATGGAAGGAATTCAGCAGACATTTACCAGTGTTAAGTTAACATTTTAAGACCAAATTCAATTAATTGAATTTGGTTTTTTTAAATTTTTAGATTTTCTCATCCATTCCAAGAAAAACAAAAGCATAACAAGGTTTTTGGAAATATTTATAGAATAATAATTTATAACGAAAGAAGAATAGGAGGTGTCACCTAATGTTTATAACAGTCTTAATTTCATCTTTGTCTCTATTAGTTGGTGTTGCTGTATCAACAATTTTTGTTGTAAAGTCATCAAAAGCAAAGGATCTGAAAAGTAAAAAAGGGGGCAATTCTTAAACATTTGCTACTCCAAATACAAGCGTATAAAAGTGGAAACTCGTAAATATTTTATGAGTTTACTTTAAATAGGGGGAGGAGAGCTTCTGTGAAAAAAGGTGTATTACTTGCAGTGATATGTTTGCTTGGCGCTTGTAGTGAAAATACGGAAGAATCCACAGTTGCTATAGAACCAATTGGCGAACAGCTTCAAGAGAATGAGGTGATTACAGATATTGAACGGGGTATTGTCTTTCAGCTTAATTATGAAAATGAAATGTATTCGCCGAAGAAAGTCATTTTAGAGGCAGCTGCACTGCCAACAAGTAATGCAACGTTGGAAGAGGTCTTACAAAACGATAAATACATAAAAAAAGTGTATGGAAAGTTGAATACTGTTGAAAATCACCAGCAATTAAAAGAAGTGCTACAAGCAGGATTATCGGGTTATGATGCTAAGATGGGCGTAATAATTTTAGATGAGCAGGATCCCGAAGCAATAGTGGCAGGATTGTACAATGAATTAGCCAATACGGACGATATGATTGGTGCGACCTTATATGGTTATACTTACATGGCTGAAAAAATTGATGGTGGTTATTTTGTCGATTTATACCATGAATTTTTCACGAATAAAATAGAATTCGCAACAATCAATAATAAAGTCGATGAAGTTTTTAATGAATTGGATTTTACGGAGAAAAGTGACCTAGAGAAAATAAGAATTCTATATGATTATGTAATGGACAATATGGAATATGTAGATCAAGGAAAACGTTACGCGCATTCACCACTTGGCTTTTTATTGTATGGGGAAGGTGTCTGTCAAGCCTATGCCGTTTCGCTTCATATGCTGTTTGAACGTGTGGGATTGGAGTCTCGTTTCATAGTTGGACGTATTCTAGATGTTGAGCCTGAATTGAGTGGTCATGCATGGAATATGGTGAAGCTCGAAGGGAGCTGGTACCATCTGGATGCTACGTGGGATGACGATGCAGATCATCCGGACGGTTATTATTTCTTAAAGTCAGATGATTATATGAAAATGTCACGTGAATGGGCACAGAAATATTATGAAAAGGCGCCAGAAAGTTATATTTATTAAGCACCAATGCAAATATTAGAGATATACAACGAAAGTGATTATATAAAGTGGACTCAAATTAAACCCCGTAAATTAAAAGGCGCCCTCTCAGCGAATCATTCACTGGGAGGGCATCTTAATTTTACGCTTTAGTTTTAATTTTACCAGTCCACGTTTTGAAGCCGCCTTTTAGCATGTAAAGCTGTGTGTAGCCTTTTTTCTTTAAAGAAAGAGCAGCACGCGCACTACGACCTGTATTTTGGCAATACAAGTATACCGGTAAATCAGGACGGATTTCTTGTAGGCGCTGACGGAATTGTGTTGTTGGAATGTTACGAGCACCTAGAATATGGCCTGCTTCAAATTCCTTAGGTTCGCGTAAATCAATAAGCTGTGCTTTACGGTAGCCTTTGATAAACTCTTCTTGCGATAATTCAGTAACTGATTTTTTGATGCGGTATGAGTTGATTAATACATAAACAATGATAATCGCTAAAATACCTAAAATTGTAAAAAGAATCTTCACGAATGTTGCCTCCTTCTATCTGTACCTATTATTATAATGGAATTATAGCATTAGGTCGAGTAAGAGATTAACATTATTTAGTGTGTTTTACGTATATTAAATGAAAAACATAAGGAAAAAAGAAATTGCATGAATTGCGAACAAATAACAATCAAATATATTTGAGAAATGCAATGAAAGGGACTTGGAATATGAAAAAAACATTGCTTTTTTGGTAGTAAATTACTTGTAAAATAGCATTCGAAATTATAAGAACATTCGTTTTGTTTTTGTGGAATTTTTTAAAATTTCTTTGAACCTTGATACGTCTAGGTTGGTGGCTATTTTAAAAATTGCAACCCCTTGATTACAATTTTTTTTTAACGTACTATTTTAAAAGTATATAAAACTAGTCAATATATTGTATGATTTTTTACTGGACAACCTACATATAGTGTTTATGCAGTTTGAGGTAGGGGGAACTATAGTAGTATTGATCGTTAAATTAAAGGAGGCTGAAATGAGGATATGGTAGATTTCAAAGCACCACACTTCGTTGAGCAATTAAATAAGGATATTTTGCAATTTCCGCAAGTTCATCCGATTACATCAGATATGCAGTTAACGCATAAAGGGGTTTCACGCCTTGTAATGATTGATCGTTATTCATTTAAGGATACAGAAAAGAAAACGATAAAAGCAGGAGATTTTGTTGTATTAACAGTAAAACAAGATCCAAAATTCCCGGCACGTGGTTTAGGGACAATTCAATCGATTAATCTAGCTGCTAAAACGGCAAAAATTTTAGTGGAAGAAGATTACCGAGGCGCACTTGAAAATCAAATTGAGCAAGAGACGGGCGTAATTGAACGTTCACTTGATATTATAGAAAAACCGTTAGAAATTTATTATGAGCAAATTGCCAAACGTAATGCGACAGGACTTGCTTCTGTTGAAAAGACGGCGGAGAAGCGCGCAGAATGGTATGAAAAGTTTTATCAGCAGCTTGTGAGCTTGAAGTTCATCCCAGCTGGTCGCGTACTTTACGGTGCGGGCTCTGAAACTGATGTAACGTTCTTTAACTGTTATGTAATGCCATTTGTGGCTGATTCTCGTGAAGGTATAAGTGATCACCGTAAGCAAGTAATGGAAATTATGAGTCGTGGCGGTGGTGTAGGCACGAATGGTTCGACACTTCGTCCTCGTAACACATTAGCTCGTGGCGTAAACGGTAAATCATCAGGTTCAGTGAGCTGGCTAGATGATATTGCGAAGCTGACACATCTTGTTGAGCAAGGTGGTTCAAGACGTGGCGCACAAATGATTATGCTAGCAGATTGGCATCCAGATATCGTGGAATTCATTATTTCGAAAATGCAAAACCCACGTATTTTACGTTATTTAATCGAGAATACGACGGATGAATCGATTTTGCAATTAGCAAAAGAAAAATTAAAATTCAATCCACTTAGTTCGCAGGAAGATGCGATGTATCAAGGGATTGCAAATTTCAAAAACATTCCCGGTTTAGGTGGCTTTAATGATGCCATCATCCGTGATGCAGAAATGAAACTTCGCGATGGTGGTACATTCGATGTACACAATCCAGAATTTTTAACTGGTGCAAATATTTCAGTAACATTAACAAATGACTTTATGCATGCCGTTGAAAATGATTTAGATTTCGAACTTCGTTTCCCAGATGTATCAAGCTATTCCAAAGAGGAAATGCAAGTTTACAACGAAAAGTGGCATGAAGTTGGCGATGTTCGCGAATGGGAAAAGCTTGGCCACCGCGTGCGTACGTATCGTACAATTAAAGCGAAAGAGCTTTGGAATTTAATCAATGTATGTGCAACATATGCAGCAGAGCCGGGTATTTTCTTCATCGATAATGCCAATGAAATGACGAATGCGAAAGCTTACGGTCAGCAAGTAGTTGCAACGAATCCGTGTGGGGAACAACCACTAGCACCGTATTCTGTGTGTAACTTAGCTGCTGTTAACCTAGCAAAATTTGCACAGAAGGAAATGAAAACAGTTGATTTTGATGCATTACGCGAAACGGTTAAAGTGGGCGTACGCATGCAAGATAATGTTATCGATGCAACGCCGTATTTCTTAGAAGACAATAAAAAACAAGCACTTGGCGAACGTCGCGTTGGGCTTGGAGTAATGGGCTTAGCCGATTTATTAATTTATTGCGAAAAAGAATATGGTTCTAAAGAAGGCAATGAACTTGTCGATGAAATTTTCCAAACAATCGCAATCGCTGCGTATGAGCAATCAATCGAACTGGGCGAAGAACGTGGAAGCTTCCCGTTCTTACAAGGTGAAACGGCTGCTGAAACAGCGAAGTTACGCGATGCCTTTATTAATACAGGCTTTATGAAGAAAATGCCACAACATGTACGCGACGGTGTGCTTGCAAATGGTATTCGGAATTCACATCTATTGACGGTTGCGCCAACTGGATCAACTGGAACAATGGTCGGTGTTGCAACTGGTCTTGAGCCATACTTTAGTTTCTCTTATTTCCGTTCGGGCCGTCTAGGTAAGTTCATGGAAGTAAAAGCTGAAATCGTTCAAGAATATTTAGCTGCAAATCCAAATGCGGACGAGCAAAACTTGCCGCACTGGTTTAAATCGTCAATGGAGCTTTCAGCAGAAGCCCACGCAGACGTACAATGCATTATTCAACAATGGATCGATTCTTCGATTTCGAAAACGGTTAACGCGCCTAAAGGCTATAAAGTAGAGCAAGTGCAAAAAGTGTACGAGCGCCTTTATCATGGTGGTGCCAAAGGTGGTACAGTTTATGTGGATGGCAGTCGTGATACGCAAGTACTGACGCTAAAAGCTGAACAATCATCACCAGATATGCAAATGGAATTTGAAGAGCTAAAGCAGCAGGAAGTAGAAATTAAGCGCCAAGTTGTGCTTGTGGATACAATTGCACCGCTAATGCAAACGAATGTAACGATTGGCTCTGAGGTTGGCAATACATGTCCTGTTTGCCGTATAGGTACGGTAGAGGAAATGGGCGGCTGTAATACATGTACAGGCTGTGGTGCCCAACTGAAATGTGGTCTATAAAATAACGAAACGTGTCTGCTTGTAAAATAGTCGCACCGTTTCTCCCCCTTTAGATGGATTGTCTAAAGGGGTTTTTTTATTTCTTCTTATAGAATTTAATAGTAGCTTTTAATTGCAGGTCACGCATCCATTAATCTAAAAGGTCGGTTTGGTAGCCTCTATAGAATCTCGTAGATAAGAAAAATAAAAAAACAGATAGAACGGTATCAATAAATAATACTTGTTCTACCTGTTTATTTTCATAATCAGTTAAGGAAGCCGCCAGCGATAAACATAAAAATGCCTGATCCAATCATCATCAAACCAAGTACGAAGCGCATCTTTCCATCATAGCGGTTCCTTTTTTTACTTATTTTACGCCTGGAACCCAACCAACATTCTGTTTCATTCTGTTCATTAGCGGCTCTGGAATGATATTATCACGACTCATATCCATTTCGGTAATAACTGGTTCACCAGCCGCTACTTTTTCTACCCAGTGTGGTTCAATTAATAGCTCACGACCAAGTGCAAGTAAATCAGCACCAGTTTCCATCGCTTCTTTCGCATCTTCTGGTGAATAAATCGAACCTACGCCGATAAACGGTACACGACCATCAATCACGCGTCTTAAAATTTTAATACGGTTATCTTTTTCACCGCTATAACGACGCGCTTTTGCACGGAAATCACCCAATGATATGTGTAAGTAATCAAGCTTTTCATCTGCTAAACGATCTACAAGTTGAACCGTTTCATCTAGAGTGATACCGTCTTCTTCAGATTCTTCTGGGCTGAAACGATAACCAACGATAAATAGGTCATCAGCATATTTCGCTTTTGCATGGTTTACACTATCGATAATTTCTAATAAGAATGTCATACGTTTTTCAACGGAGCCACCGTAACGGTCTGTTCGTTTATTTGTAAAGCCTGAGAAAAATTGTTGTAATAAATACGTATTGGCACCGTGAATTTCCACACCGTCAAATCCTGCTTCAATTGCGCGACGTGTCGTTTCACCAAATGCTACGACGATTTCCTCGATTTCTTTTACCGTTAATGCACGAGCCACACCGCCATCTGCTGCAACGTTTTCACTTGCGCTTACGACATCGCCATTTGGCACAAGGTTACGTACTGCTTGGCGTCCACCATGATAAATTTGTAAAATTGCTTTTGCACCACCGTCGTGAATCGCATCAGCAATATGTTTTAAGCTCGGAATGTATTCATCGCTATGCGCCGAGATTTGACCTGGGAAGCCTTTCCCATTAGGAATCACGTAAGCGCATGCTGTAATCACCACACCGACGCCATATGAGCGCTCACGGTAATATGTAATCTCCGCATCTGAAACGGTATCATCAGCATTTGCTGAGTAAGTAGTCATTGGCGCCATTACGTAACGATTACGAACTGTGACGCTGTTTTTAAAAGTAAATGGTATTAAATAAGTTGTCATGTTATTCACTCCTTCTAAAACAAGAGTAAATTTATCGGATTTAAAAGTCAAAGATTGTTTTTTACCTATTACTTTCTAAAGGTACATAAAAATCCACGGAACGGTAGTATTTCCTCCTTCGAAACGCACTCTTGGGAGCCTACTCTAAGATGTCTTTAATTCGAACTCAAGGTCTTATTCTATCCTCAAATACTAAAACGATTAGTGAAATGATGAACCAATGGCCAAGCACGTACCTCTATCTTTTTGGCAAAATGCAAGATAGGCAAATCACTCTCAACAGCAATGCCTTGCTTAGAAAGTACACTATTATGCTTAAATACTGCCTCTGCTTTCTGTAAAATCCAAGGCTCATGTAAAATATCACAGCGAAGCGGTACGCCTGATGAATTTAACGTATAGAAGCAGTATCGCTCGACCATCCATTCCTCGAAAGAGCCTTTAGCTGCTTGAAATGGTTCTGAAATCGGTCTATAGCTACACGATAATTCGATTTCAGGGTCATGCAGTCTCTTACTTTCAAATTCAACGTTGGCTCCACTATTTTTGATCTTCATTTCAGAGTACCAATACGGTAAATGATAGAGTGTTTTAGCCCCTTTTACAGCAAGCCAATTGGCAGCATCCAGACTAAAAAAGTACACGCCTGGCTTTCCATCTAGGGTTACATAAGTCCGAACATTGAGCTCGGGAAATTGATCTGTTCCCGGAATAGGTGGCAATCCGCGCAGTCTAACCCCTGACATACGAAATGGCACAACACCAATCCAGCACATTCCATTATAGGAATCCAAAGGCAATGCTTCAGGCACTAATTTTCGTAACACATCAAATTTAATTGGATAATGGGCAAATAATAGATTGCTCCATGTCTGTTTCATTGTCCAAGGCAAATTCGGGACAGCCCACGGACGATGGCTATCATCCCATTGATTTTTCTTAGTTTTTAAGAATTCTCCCACGGCAAGTCACTTCCTTAATAATTTATAAATACATAATGATTTAATAACGTTCGCGTATTTGCTTTTTACGCATCCATTGGGTAGCCACCCATTTTTCACCACGGATTACAGGCTCACCACTGTGAAGTGTTAGTTCATTTATTTTTTGATCAGTGTAAAAGTATTCGAAGTAAACAGCAGAACCTTTAGTAGGTGTATTCGCTAGTCCTAAATTCGGAAATGTTGTTGCTCCGCCTTCTTCTACATCATTTAAATATAAGATCAACGTGCTAATGCGATTATTATTACTAGAAGGGTGGTTTTGACCGAAATAATCAAAATGCGCTTTAAATTCTTGCCCAGGTTCATAATGTAAAACCTGTAATCCCTCAGCATTTTCCATAGGTAAATGCATTAAGCTGGCTATTCGTTTTTCAATTTTAGTAATAAGTGGATTTTCGTTTTCATCAAAAAACATACCACTGCTAGTACGAATTTGACTAACTTCTTTTTTAGCTAATTTTGATCTTTCCAAACGAGATGAGGCACAATCAATAAGTGCTTGGCATTCTGCATCACTTAAAACGTTACTAAATTTCACAATTAAAGGTTCTTCGTGTAAAACTTCGGCAGTAATAATGTAATTGTCAATAGAGTAAACAGATTGAATAGGTAAAATTGAAACTTCAATTAACATAGTAGACATCCTTCCTCGGGTACTCTTTAGTCAGCACAAAAACAGGAATCTCGCTATCTTATGCGTGAAAAGAATGTATCTCAATTATAATACATATTCTACCATTATATTGAAATAAATGGTTGGCTAGTTAATAATTACAGAAAGGATCTATTGTAGATGTGAGAACTGTAAGAGTAAGGATGTAAGTATAGTAGCTTAATCATTTAATCAAAGGAGAGTGGTTAATTATGTTAAGAAGAATAACGTTTCTGTTTTTAGCGGTGATATTCATACTAGTAGGTTGCACTGATGAAGAAAATGAAATAGTAGTAGACAAATGGAAACAAAGTCCTCTATTTGAATCAGGAGGATATTCTATGATTGGAGTAAAGCATAAAATAGGCTTTATTTACGATAATAGCGAATTAATACGTTTTTACCCAGATAAAGAAAATAAATATATGTGGCATATATGGTTTGAAGATACAGCTACAGAACATGAAAAATTCACAGTAAAAGCCATTCATCAAGATGATAATGAACAGATTACACTAATTGATAATGTATCCCTTAATGATTCACCAAATAATGGGGCAGACACCCATATTCCTTCGGTTATGTCTTTTCCAAAGAGTGGTATGTGGAAGTTAGATGCATACCTTGATGATGTCTTATTCGAAACAATATATGTGAAAGTGCATGAAGAATAAATCGTTCGAATGAATGGCGATTAATTTGAATGAAGTTAGACTAAAAGGCAGCTACTGACTTACAAGGACCTCTTTTCTATATAAAAATAGTATCGAATTGGAATAAGCTTGTAAATGATTGCCGACACATTATTCCCAATTGCCTATGAATTATGGTAAATTAGTTAATAGAATAAAGAAAAGAGAGTGTATGCATGGAATTTTTACTTTTAGTGTTCGTAGTAGGGCTTTACCAATGGATACTTATTCCACTAACAAAGCGTAAAATAGGCTATTTACGTGATCATACGAATAAAATTTTTTATGATTATAAGACGAAATGGCAGCTACCATTTGAACTGGCTGTTATAGCGGTAATTGTATTATTAATTATTACTTTAACGCCATTCCTACATTTTGGTACTGTATTTCTAGTGCCAGTCGGGATGATTGCGATTCTAGTTATGCGCGGCATTTTAGAGAAAAAGTATATGGCTGATTTCCGTCATCATGTAATTTCATTTTTACACGCATTTTCACTGTTTTTTGCATTTGGCTGTGTGTTAATTTATGCAATTATCAATAGCTAATCAAAAAATCCATCGTCTGCGGTGGATTTTTTATTTTGAAGTGATTCCAAGTTTTAAGTTGTTCGTCTTAACGAGTGGAGGGGGAGTAAACATGCAAAAAGCGATTTATGACGCACATTATACGGCCATTTTTTCCTACATACTTTATTTAACGAGCGATAAAGAGCTTACCCATGATTTACTGCAAGAAACATTTTATCGTTATTTCAGTAACACAAATAAAACTGTTGAAAATGAAAAAGCATTTCTCCTACGCATTGCGCGAAATTTAGTTTTCGATCACTTCCGTAAAAAGCGCCTCCTTAAATTTTTCACATTAACGAAGGATGACCGCGTAGATACAGCGCCTTTGCCTGTTGAAATTGTCACGCAGGGTGAGGACACAGCAGTGTTATATAGTGCGTTGCAACAGTTAAAGTTTTCTTATCGTGAGACCGTTGTACTTCGTTATATTGAGGAATATTCAGTGAAAGAAGTGGCGAAGATTTTAGGTTGCTCGGAAGCTCAGGTGAAAAATAATACGGCACGTGGCTTACAGAAGTTGCGACTGCTTCTTGAAGGGAGCGATGAATAATGGATGAAAAGCAATTAAAGGCGTTGCGAATTGTTGAGATAGACGAGACAAGGAAAGAACAAGATTATTTGCACGTTCAACAAAAGCTTCGAAAGCACAAGCGCATGAACTGGCGTGTGCCAGCTGTTGTGCTTGCAGCATGTGCAATCTGCTTCATTATATGGCTAACGGCGCCACCAGGTCAGCAGGAGCAAGCGGCTGATGGTGGCGCACAGGTTGCAAAAATCTATGTCACAGAGCAAGAATATGTTCCGAAATCGGGCTGGATTATGGACGTTACAACGATATTCAATGAGGAAATGTTATTTAGATACAGTGAATTATTAAACGTCATGAAACCAATATCCCCTCCTACGGAATACGAAACAAGGCTAATGCTGCGCTTTAAATTAACGGATGGCACAGCGCGAGACTTTGAATATCGATGGGCGAACCATCAACTCGACTATTTATATGAAACAGCCACAGGGAAAAGCTATGAACTAGAGAGCTTAGAGCCGGTTAATTCTTCAAAATTTGGTGCGTTATATTGGGATATGATAATCGGTCCATTAGAAAGCATTTCCAAAGTGATTACGTTTGTATTATTGATTGCTTTGTTTATTTTCCGATGGTATGTAGAAAAGAACATGATTAAAGAAACGGGGTCAACATCAAAACTGCCAATGGATTCTTCTATTTGGCAATCGATTAGTAGAATTGTTGCATGGATGTTGGCTGCATTATTACTGTTCACAATTGAAGGTCTACATTTTGGGGTTGTATTAGCAGTATTTTTTGTGAAATTACTCGTATTGATCGTAATTGAACGTGCAGGAGAAAAGAATCAATGGCGCCAAAAGAATTTCATATTCCATTTTTTCATTAGTATTTTGTTGACCTATTTACTATTGTATCCACTTATCCGGTGATAAAAAAAGCGGTGCATGTTCATTTAAAACTGAACGTGCACCACTTTTATTTATTCCGCATTAAAGGGCAGTAGGAGGCCAACCTCAGGGCTTAGGAAAATCAACAAGCCAACGCGTGTGGGTCAACTGCGTGTAAACGCCCGATTGGTAAGGTTAAGGATGTTGTTCACTCAGTGGGGGATGAAGAACCCCCCCACTAAATGAAGTTTCGCTTTATTAATCGTGATGAAGTGTGTCGGCTACTGTGATGTCGTTTTCAACTTCGTGTAGTTTTTTGAATGAAGCAATTGCCACTTCCACTTGATCATCTTGTGGATTTTTTGTTGTTAATAATTGTAGCCATAAGCCAGGGTAGCCTAAGTAGCGTAACACTGGGATATTGCGTAGTGCGTTTGTGGCCTGTAGTACTTCAAATGAAATCCCGATAACAACAGGGATTAATAAAATACGTGATGTCAAACGTACCCAAAATGGATCCGTCGGCACGAAGAAATACACGAACATCCCAACAAACACTGTAAATAGCATGAAGCTTGAGCCACAACGGTAATGCAAGCGAGATTGCTTTTGAACGTTTTCAACGGTAACGTCTAGTCCTGCTTCGAAGCAGTTAATCACTTTATGCTCTGCCCCGTGGTATTGAAAAACGCGCTTAATTAGAGGTGTCATCGAAATGATATATAAATATGTGAGAAGTAACACAAGCTTAAAAGCACTTTCTAACAAAATTTGAACCGTTTTATCTGGAAACCAGGGCTTTAAAAATTCTGCGATAAACATCGGTGTAAGGGTGAAAATTAATTTACTAAAGACAAACGAAAGAACCCCGATTACTGCAACGCCTAGGAACATTTGCATTTTCGACATTTCCTCGCCGGCTTCTTCCTCTTCACCTGGATTGATATCATACCGACTACCAGCGAATTGTAAGTGCCTTGAGCCGAAGCCTGCAGATTCAATTAACGCAATAACTCCGCGTAAAAAAGGAATCTTTTTTAACTTTTGGAAAATCGGTTTTTTCTCTTTTTTTACATGGAAATAGTCAATTGAATCGTCATTTCGACGAACCGCAGTCACCATGTGATCTTTTCCGGCGAACATAACGCCCTCTAACAGGGCCTGCCCACCATATACAGGTGTTTCTTTACTCAATTATGTACACCACTCTCTATGAAATAGTAAAAATCTTTAAACACTTCTCTATTGTACTAAATTATTCTGGAAAGCTCTATCGTTTCGTATAGGTCATTTTAAACTTGGCGAAACTATTTAAAAAAAGGGGGATGCGTAATGTATTCTTTACCAATTACAACCAGCCTATTTAATTCACTATTATTACTTGTAGGGTTAAAACTTTTACAACTATTTCATTTTGTGAATTGGCATCCAATTAAATTTATGAAAAATTGGGCAATTTTCTCTGATAGTCCGCCTCTAATTCGCTGGATGCTGTTATTTGTGTTTTTATTTATTGCGTCGTTAATTGTTTACTTTCTTTTACAATATTCTTACTTGATTCCAACAGCTTTTACATCGATTGTTGTTGGTTTGGCGATTGCATTTGTGATGGAATGGATTATTTATGATTTACCTGCGGAAGCTGCATCGTTTAAAGAATTATCGATTCCATTTATCGTTGTAGTCATTTTAAGTTGTCGCTTTATTATTGAAACCTCAACATTTGCTTACAAAGAAAAAATAGTTAGTTAACCGAAATAAGTTGATGAATAATATGACTATGATAAAATAAAGGAAATGCGAGGAATGGGGAATGAGAATGAAGCTTTTTGTATTAAATGGACCTAATTTAAACCGTCTAGGGAAGCGCGAGCCTGAAATTTATGGATCAGAAACATTAGAGGATGTTGAAATGAAATGCATAGCACTTGCTGCACAATTTACTACTGAAGTGGAGTTTCGTCAATCCAATCATGAAGGCGAGCTGATTGACTGGATACATGAAGCAGAAGATAGGCAAATTGCTGGAATTGTTTTTAATCCAGGTGCCTATACACATACAAGTATTGCACTGCGTGATGCAATAGCTTCTGTCAATGTACCGGTTATAGAAGTCCATATTTCAAATATACATAAGCGTGAGGCATTCCGCCATGAATCGAAGCTTGCTGCAGTGTGTCTGGGTCAAATTTGCGGTCTTGGGACATTCGGCTATGAGCTTGCCATTAGAAGGTTTCTACAACAGTAAAGAGGGGAATTAGACGACTATGAAATTAGTAAAATTACGCCAAGCTTTAATTGATTTAAATGTAGATGCATTACTTATTACGAGCGAATATAATCGCCGTTATATGACAGGCTTCACGGGTTCGGCTGGTGTTGCAATCGTTTCGAAGGATGATGCGGTATTCATTACAGATTTCCGTTATACAGAACAAGCTTCTGAACAAGTGAAGGATTTCCGTATCGTGCAACATACTGCTACGATTTTTGCTGAAGTGGCAGAACAAGCAGCTTTAATGGGTGTAAAAACACTTGGTTTTGAGAAGGATACAATGACATATGGTATGTTTGAACTCTATAATAAAGCAGTAAAAGCTGAATTTGTGCCAGTTTCAGGTTTAGTTGAAAAAATTCGCTTGATTAAGACACCTGAAGAGATTACTATTATTAAGGCTGCGTGTGAAATTGCAGACAATGCATTCACGCATATTTTAGGCTTTATCGAGCCAGGTAAAACTGAGCTTGAGGTGTCGAATGAATTAGAATTTTTCATGCGTAAACAAGGTGCTACAAGCTCATCTTTTGATATAATTGTAGCGAGTGGTGTGCGTTCTGCACTTCCGCACGGTGTAGCAACAGATAAAGTCATCGAAAAAGGTGATTTTGTAACACTTGATTTTGGTGCACTATATAACGGGTATATTTCAGATATCACACGTACAATCGCAGTAGGTCAGCCATCTGACAAACTTGTTGAAATGTATAATGTAGTTCTTGAATCTCAGCTTTTAGCACTTGAAAAAGTTGGACCAGGTATGACGGGAATCCAGGCAGATGCAGTGGCACGCGATTATTTAACATCAAAAGGCTACGGCGAAGCATTTGGACACTCTACAGGTCACGGTATTGGCTTAGAAGTGCATGAAGGTCCGGGGTTATCATTCCGCTCGGAAACAATTTTAGAGCCGAATATGGCCGTGACAATTGAGCCAGGTGTATATTTACCAGGTATCGGTGGGGTACGTATCGAAGACGATATTTTAATCACTGAAACAGGTAATGAAATACTGACACGTTCGACAAAAGACTTAATCATTTTATAATTTTTGGAGGAAAAAAACATGATCTCAGTAAACGATTTCCGTACAGGTCTTACTATCCTTGTTGATGGTAACTTATTCCGCGTACTAGAATTCCAACACGTAAAACCAGGTAAAGGCGCTGCATTCGTACGTTCTAAATTACGTAACCTACGTAACGGCAACGTAACAGAAAAAACTTTCCGCGCTGGTGAGAAAGTTGAAAAAGCGCAAATCGACAACCGTAAAATGCAATACTTATATGCTCAAGGTGACGAGCACGTATTCATGGATTTAGAGTCTTATGACCAAACAACTTTAACTGAAGGTCAAATCGAGTACGAACTAAAATTCTTACTTGAAAACATGGAAGTTCACATCCAAACTTTCGGTGGCGAAATGCTAGGTGTAGAATTACCAAACACAGTAGTACTTGAAGTTGCTGAAACTGAGCCAGGTATTAAAGGCGATACAGCTTCAGGTGGTACAAAACCTGCGAAAATGGAAACAGGCGTTATGGTTAACGTACCATTCTTCGTAAATGCTGGCGATAAATTAATCGTTAACACAACAGATTCTTCTTACGTATCTCGTGCGTAATTAGGTAGCTGTGAAAAAAAGTCGTGTGTATGACCGAATTTTAATTCGGTTGTGCGTGCGACTTTTTATTTTGGCACGGGATGTGGGTGAATTCGGAGGAGGGCAAGCGCGGCTAGGGTGGAAGGCGAGCGGCATAGCGCCACCTCCGCGATTATATGCAAGAATGGGAATGGATTTAGTACGGAACATCTCATGAAAACTTATTAGTCAAATTATTGTCTGTATTAGTCAGAGTTGAAGCGTTATTAGTCAAATTTGTGTCCGTATTAGTCAAAATTGAAATGCTATTAGTCAAACTGAAAATAATTACAAAATACAGCAGAAATATACGCATTTGATGGTGATACTTTAGCCCTGGTTCGTGGGAGAACACTGAAGTTCTGTTTCTATATGAAGTGAGTGTGATCCACTAATTCCTTCCGCAGTACGAAGAGCCCACAAAAAGCCCATCAAGCAAAAGCTTGATGGGGCTTTCTTAATCTTTAATTCAATTAAGCTAATTGTTTCGAATCAGAGTTATCGTTATAAACTTCTGTATCTAAGTCGCCTGTGATACGGGCTGTCGTTACACCAGCAGCCATTGAACCACTTACGTTAAGTGCAGTACGACCCATGTCAATTAAAGGTTCTACTGAGATTAATACACCTGCAAGTGCGATTGGTAAATCAAGTGCAGATAATACTAAAATTGCTGCGAAAGTAGCACCGCCACCTACACCAGCAACGCCGAATGAGCTAATTGCTACGATGAAGATTAATGCGATTAAGAAGCTAGGATCTAAAGGGTTAATGCCAACTGTTGGCGCAATCATCACTGCTAACATTGCAGGGTAGACGCCAGCACAGCCATTTTGCCCAATTGAAAGACCAAATGAAGCGGCAAAATTCGCTGTTCCATCAGGTACACCTAAGCGATGTGTTTGTGTTTGAATATTTAATGGTAATGTACCAGCACTTGTACGTGATGTAAAGGCGAATAATAATGTTTCTGCCGATTTTTTCACATAAGTTAGTGGGTTTAAACCTGTCAATGCAATGATTAATAAGTGGATTAGGAATACGATTCCTAAAGCTACATATGAAGCAACTACAAATTTACCTAAACTGTAGATTGCGCCAAAGTCACTTGTTGCAACAGTGCGTGCCATAATGGCTAAAATTCCGTATGGAGTTAATTGTAATACGATACGTACAACACCCATGATTAGTGCGTATATACCGTCGATTCCTTTTTTGATTGTTGCAGCTGTGTCTTCTTCTTTACGTAAAATTTGTAAGAAAGCAAAACCTAGGAATGCCGCAAAAATTACGATTGCAATTGTTGAAGTTGAACGTGCGCCAGTTAAATCTAAGAATGGATTAGCTGGGAATAGTTCTAATAATTGTTGTGGTAATGTAGCAGGAACAGCTTCAGAGCGTTCTATCATTGATTCCCCACGTGCTATTTCTGCATCACCTTGAAGAATTTCCGATGCATCTAAATCGAATAATGTTGTTGTTGTAATCCCTACTACAGCAGAAATTGCGGTTGTACCGATTAAGAAAGCTAAAATTAATCCGGCAATCTTACCGAAGTTTTTACCGATTGTAATTTTCGTGAATGCCACTAAAATCGAAATGAAAATTAATGGCATTGCGATCATTTGAAGTAATTTCACATAACCGTTACCGATTAAATTGTACCAAGGCATTGAATTTGCGATTTCCTCAGAACCTACTCCGTAAATTAATTGTAAGGCAACCCCTAAAAGAATACCTAATAGTAATGCGATAAATACGCGGTTAGAAAACTTAACTTCTTTTTTCTTTAAAAAGAAAAGTACGGCCGCTAATACAAGTAACGCAGCAATGTTAAATAAAATGGTTAAATCCATCTTGCATCCCCCTTAATATCTTTATATAAATGAAATTTTATACATATAAAACATATAAGTCAAGTAGGAATTAAGAGTAACATCATATTCCTACTTTTCGCTTGTGGGAATTTAGGAGAAAAAACCTACTCGAATCCTGATGTTAATGAGGATTTCATCCAATCTAAACAGAACATGGAATTGGTAATGAATGATTTTTTATGGCATTGCATAAAGTGTGTAAAAAGGAGCGGTTGTGATCGAGTTACAAGATGTTATACGCGTAGCTGGGGTTGGATTAGTTATTGCACTTTTGCATATCTTTTTTGAGCAGACTGGGAAAAAGGAGTTTTCATTTTTTCTTTTTTTTATCGCTTATATTTATATGACGGTTGAGCTTGTCCGCTTTTTACGCCTGTTTTTTGAGGAGATTTTACTATTTTTTCAGTGGCTAACGAGTAGCGGCTTGTCGTGACCTACATATTTTATGCAGTAATTTGCTTGCTTCTTTTGACGTTTTTAAAGCAGGCCTTTGAAAAATTGCATCCAATTGTATCAATTATTGTGGTATTTATTATTTTTCAATTTATTATTATGGATCAAATCATCCCACTATTTAGAAGACTGCATTTTTTATTTGGCCAGGTCCCTTTTGCAAATTTATTACTTGCGAGTGTAGTCATAATAATTGTAAGCGAATTTGTAGAGCATTTATTGGAAGAACATGACTATGAGACGATTGCACATCTTGTGAAGCTAAGTGCGAACGTTTTATTAGTGTCATTCTGGCTAAAGGAGGCAATGCCTTTCGTTTCGAAGCTTCAAAATTTAATGGAGGCATTTGAAATGTTGCGATGAAGGAAGTCGTTTTCGCGCAGTTGATGGACATGCTGCCGTTTTTCTTTTTTGTTGTAAGTTTAATGATATTATACGTCGTGCTACAAATGCTTTTACCGGACAATCGCTATTTGGATGAGTTAATTTTTTATGCATGCTTATTAGTTGTAATCCCAGAATTGATTGTAGTTTTTGAAGCTGTAGTGGAAGTTGTTAAAGTACTGACTTCGATGCTCTTCGCGTTTATACCTATTATTGGCTCTATCTTACTAATTTTAGAGGGGCCGCTAAGCTTTATTGCATGGAATCCAATTGTGCTAGCGATTATTCAGTTTTTACTTTTTGTGACGGATAAGCTTTTCCTTCCGCTTCTATTAATTGCGATTTTACTTGATGTATGGTCGCGCGGGATGCAAGAGCTCCCATTGACGAAGATGGCGCAGCTAATTCGAAGCTTTCTAATAATTAGCACAGGTACGGCAATGCTTGTTTTAACGGGGGTTTTGACGACGGCTGGTGCACTGGTTATTACCTTGAATGATACGATTAATACGCCCATAAAAAAAACGTTAGAGCAAGCAATACCGATAGTCGGTTCTGTGTTGGTACAAGCAATTAGTATCGTTAAGAAAACTCAGGTTATTACAAGTAGCTTTATCGGAGCTGCAGCGATTATTGCGTTTATCACAACGTTAAGTGTACCGATTTTATATATTCTTTTGAAGGCGTTAACATACCGTGTACTGTCATCTATATCGGAGCCTTTAATGCCAACACGTGTGACGTTGTTATTTGAAGATTTAAGTAAAAGTTTATTTGTGTTGTGTGGGATTGCAACGATAATATTTATTTGTGTCGTCGTTGTTATTGTTCTATTCTTTGCGATGTCCTTTTTTTTAGTGGGGCGAAGTGGATGATGATACTACTCTATTACTTTATATTATTGCGTATTGCTTACTTCTTAACAGAATCAAAGCGAATTTTTATTGTAGGTAAGCTTTTGTTAATCGTATTTGTTTTGCGTATGTTTCAATGAATTGTTTCATATAGTGGTGTAGAAATGAAGTAAAGGAGGCATGTGATGAAGAATAAGGGGAAGTCCTACCGCTTCTCATCCTATGTATTGCCTCGATTGTGCTAATGTTGAATTTTTCGTCAAATGATAGCAAACAACTTGGTTCAACTGATCAATTGACGGAGCTCGAAGCGATTTTAGGAAGGATAGACGGGGTTGGACAAGTCAAAGTTTATATGCATCAAGATAAAGTGCAGCAGGAGACGAGTGTATTTCAATCTTATTTCCAAAATGAAGCGAGTAAAAATTCAGTATTTGGCATTTTAGTTGTTGCGGAGGGGGCGACGGATGATAGCGTAAAACGTTCATTAATTAATACGCTCAGTCGAGTTTTACAGGTTCCTACGCATCGAATTGTGATTGTACCAATGGTCGTAAAGGAGGAAAATGGGTGAAGGCGAAGAAAAGAACGGTTTGGTTTTTAACATTGTTTAGTTTAACAGCGGTGATTTCGGTGTTTTATATTTTTGATCCAGCGAGGGACTTATCGATCCGTATGCTATTTACGGACGATGCATTAGAAAAGACAACGGTTGGTGGTATAACGGATGATCAAATCCCGGTGACGACTGATAACCATGCTTTTGAGGCGTTCCGCATGGAATTAAGCAATGAGCGTAGTCAGCTGCGTGAGCAATATGAAGTTAAAATTGGTTCAGACCAAGTGACGGCTGAAGAGAAAAGCGAAACATATGACTTACTTAATTATTTAATTCAGCAGGAATCATCAGAAGCACTGCTTGAAATGCATTTAAAAACGATTGGCTATCCAAATACATTTGTGAAAATTGAAGAAGAAAAAATTAATGTCACAGTTATGTCAGATGAGTTGTCGAAGGAAAAAATTAACGAAATTGTTTATTTAGCATTAACACAGGTTGATTCTGAGGCGCTAGTGACAGTTGATGTGAAATCGAATTACTATTAAATATCTGTAAAATATAAAAAAAAATAGGTGTTATAGGACAGTTTTATACAGAAAAACGCAACTTAAGACAACAAAGTTCTGAATTATGTGCTTTTTTGTTAATTTTCGAATTATCTGTTTCAAAAAATATGAAAAACCTATAAAATAGGAGGTGTAGTTAATCTTTTAGTTCAAGGGAGAGTTAATAATGTTCAAAATCCAAGAAATCCGTGAAATTATTAAATTAGTAGATGCTTCATCAATCGATGAGTTTGTGTACGAAGCAGAAGGCTCTAAAGTGAAACTTAAAAAAAATACGCGTGGTGTAACAGAAAATGTCACACCTGTAATTGTTGAAAAGCCAACTGTAATACAACAATCTGCTAAACCTGTTGCCGAACCTGTAAAAGCTCAAGAACAAGTAGAGGCTACGCCAGCTCCAAAGACTGTAGTTGCTGATGAAGCAAACCTACATAAAATTACCTCACCAATGGTAGGTACATTTTATCAATCGCCAAATCCTGAATCACCAGTTTTCATTAAAGTGGGGGATAAAGTTGGCGAAGAATCAATCGTATGTATCGTAGAAGCAATGAAACTATTTAATGAAATTGAAGCGGAAGTAACGGGTGAAATCGTAGAAATCCTAGTTAAAGACGGTCAATTAGTAGAATATGGTCAACCACTATTCTTAGTAAAAGCTGATTAAGGAGTGCTTCCAATTATGAAAAAAGTATTAATCGCGAACCGTGGTGAAATTGCTGTACGTATTATACGTGCATGTAAGGAGCTAGGTATTGAAACAGTCGCAGTGTATTCTGAGGCAGATAAAGAAGCATTACACGTAAAATTAGCGGACGAGGCATATTGCATTGGCCCTAAATTATCAAAAGACTCTTATTTAAGCTTCCCAGCAGTGTTAGCTGTTGCTATGAAAACAGGTGTAGATGGGATTCACCCAGGCTACGGGTTTTTAGCAGAAAATGCTGCATTTGCAGAAGCTTGTGAAAAAGCAGGAATTAAATTTATCGGACCTTCATCGGATGCGATTAAAATAATGGGTATTAAAGACGTTGCGAGGGACACGATGGAAGCTGCAAACGTACCATTAGTGCCTGGTACTGGTATCGTTCCAGATATCGAAACAGGTAAAGAATGGGCAGCGAAAATTGGTTACCCAGTTATCATTAAAGCAACAGCTGGTGGTGGCGGTAAAGGGATCCGCGTAGCGCGCACGGAAGAAGAGCTTGTAAAAGGAATTGATATTACACAAAAAGAAGCTGCTGCAGCATTTGGCAACCCTGGCGTGTATATGGAGAAATTTATCGAGTACTTCCGTCACTGTGAAATCCAAGTATTGGCAGATAGTCATGGCAATGTTGTTCACCTTGGTGAACGCGATTGTACTGTACAACGTCGTATGCAAAAACTTGTAGAAGAAGCACCATCTCCTGCATTATCGCCTGAGCGTCGTGCGGAAATGGGTGAAGCGGCCGTAAAAGCGGCTCAAGCTTGTAACTACGAGGGTGCAGGTACGATTGAGTTCATTTATGACTATCAAGCAGATAAGTTTTACTTTATGGAAATGAACACGCGCGTTCAAGTTGAACATCCTGTTACGGAAATGATTACAGGTGTAGACATCGTGCAACAGCAATTAAAAATTGCTTCAGGTGAGAAGCTTCCATTTGCACAGGAAGATATTAAGATAAATGGTTGGTCAATCGAGTGTCGTGTAAATGCTGAAAATGCATATAAAAACTTTATGCCTTCAGCAGGAACAGTTCAAAGTTATTTAGCACCAGGTGGCTACGGTGTGCGTGTAGATTCTGCGGTGTACCCAGGTTATACAATTCCACCTTATTACGATTCAATGGTTGCGAAGCTAATTGTTCATGCGGACACGCGTGAAGAAGCAATTGCGCGTATGAAGCGTGCTTTAAGTGAGTTTGTGATAGAGGGTGTTCATACAACGATTCCTTTCCACTTAGCACTTATGGATAATGAAGTATTCCAATCAGCTGAATTTAACACGAAGTTTTTAGAAGAAAACGATGTGTTGGGTGTAGCTAAGAAATAATTGATCTATCAATTGAATAATAATTTCTGAATAAACTACCTTCTAACAGCAATGTTGGGAGGTTTTTTAATCGCTAATGGTAAATTTTTTATTTCCAAATCGCGATAAAGGGCTTTTGAAACTAAGTGGGAACGCAAAATTAAATCGTACTTGAATTCAAAATTTGAGAAGCAGTAATTAATAAACAGGTGGTAAAAATGATTTTGTAGTTTGCAATTATGAAATTGGGAATCGCTTTAGAAAATTTCCATCCACATATGGGAACAAAATAGTGTATAATAACGTTAATAAAGAATACCGCGTAAACTTAGCGGACACGCTATTTTACATAATGAAAGGATGTCGAAAATGGCTGAAAAACAACCGACTTCATTTACTCAACCTACTCCACAAGGAAAAGAGGAGCTAGGTAAAATCGAAGTAGCACCAGAAGTTATTGAAGTAATTGCAGGCATTGCAGTTACAGAAGTAGAAGGTGTAGCAGCAACTCGTGGAAACTTTGCATCGGGTGTTGTAGAACGCTTTGGTAAAAAAGTACATTCAAAAGGTGTTAAATCTGCATTTTCAGAGGACGGTAACATTATTATGGATGTTTACTGCTCTGTAAAGTTTGGTTATTCGATTCCAAAAGTTGCGAAGACAATCCAAACGCAAATTCGCCAAACAATTTTAGATATGACCTCTATTGAAACAAGCGAAGTAAATGTACACATTACTGCTGTTCAATTTGAAAATACAAAAGAACAAGATTAATTTTTTAGAAACGCAGAAGAGTCCACGTCGACTTTTCTGCGTTTTTTTAGTTTTGCTCTAATTGTTTGAAAAAATATACATTTGAAAAGTGCTGAATACCGTAAGAGGCAGAAATTGCTTTGTCACGGTACAATCGATAGGCAGCCAAGTCATGCTTAGCGAAATAATAAACTGCTGTTACTGCCTCACGCATCCATTCGTATTTCAAGGATTTATTTAAAGCGTTTTCGTCGTCACCTTCAAAGGCTGCAACAAGGGCTAAACAGTATTGCCCTAAGGGGTGAGATTCAATTTGTTTGGCATGATTTTTTGCGATTTCATATTCCTTTAAAAATAAGGCGTGATTGAAACCGTAAGTGTGCTTAATCAAAGGTTGCTTATATCGTTTCGTAATAAGCTCGATTTTATTGATAACGTCTTCTTTTGTGCCGTACTTCAATTCGAGTGTGAAGCCATATATAGGATTTCTTTTGTTTTTGCGAAGAAACTTTTCAATCGTTCCAAGGTTTTGTGATTTGTAGATTATGTATAGTGTGTACACAAAGTTGAAAACGGCCAGTACGCCGATAATGCCTAATGGTACCCAAAAAGACCAATTGAGAAGTCCTGTAGTAACACCTAGAACAACCGCTAAAATCCATAAAAAAATGCTGTAATTCATATTTGCCTCCAAATAATTTCGTCTTAGATAAAGTTTAACGAAAATTTCGCAAGTTTGATAGGGAAATTTCTGAAAAACATTCTAATGAAATTTTGCGTTTACTGTGCGGAGGTAGGGAAAATGTGCTATTATAAAACGTAATGTTAATTAAGAAGGAGAGCTATAATTATGAAACGAACTGAAGCGCGTCAACGTGCACTACAAGCTTTGTTTCAGTTAGATAGCACGGAACTAACAATTGAAGAAGCAATTGCCCATGCTCTTACTGTCGATGACGAGCAAGAAGCAGTAAAAACAAATGCATTCTTTGAAAAACTTGTACGTGGAACAACTGAAAATTTAGAGGCGATTGATGCTTCGCTTACTGATAAGCTAGAAAATTGGACGATTTCTCGTCTACCTAAAATTGAAAGAACGATTCTTCGTCTTTCTATATATGAACTTAATTTCTCGAATGATGCACCAAATAAAGTTGTTTTAAATGAAGCAGTTGAGCTTTGTAAATTATTCGGTGATGAGAAATCAAGTAAATTTGTAAATGGTGTACTTTCAAAATATATCGATTCATTGTAGTCAGCTATTGGAAGGAGTTACAACATGTCAAGTGCAATTATTAATGGTAAAGAAATCGGTCAAGAAATTCGTAAGTCAGTAGCAATACGCGTAGAAGCGCTGAAAGCAAAGGGTGTAACACCGGGTTTAGCCGTAATTTTAGTGGGTGAAAATCCTGCTTCGAAAACATACGTTGCCAACAAGCAAAAATCTTGTGAGGAAATCGGCATGTTTTCACAATTAATTAAACTTCCTGAAGATATTTCTGAAACAGCTTTATTAAATGAAATTCGTGAATTGAATGCACGTGCAGACATTCACGGAATTCTTGTTCAGCTTCCACTTCCTAAACACATTAATGAAGATGCTGTAATCGCAACAATCTCCCCGGAGAAAGATGTGGACGGGTTCTCGCCAATTAGTGTAGGGAAAATGATGCTCGGACAAGATACGTACTTGCCATGTACTCCTTATGGTGTCATGAAATTACTTGAATACACAGGCATTGACGTTGCTGGAAAGCATGCTGTCATTGTTGGTCGTAGCCATATTGTAGGAAAGCCTATGGGCCAATTACTTCTACAAAAGGATGCGACTGTTACATATACGCATTCGAAAACATCTAATCTTGCATTCTATACGAAGCAAGCGGATATCGTTATTGCGGCGGTTGGTCGTCCAAACTTCATTACAGCTGACCATATTAAAGAAGGCGCAGTTGTAATTGATGTGGGTATTAACCGTGATGAAAATAATAAATTAGTTGGGGATGTTGATTTTGCAGCCGTTAAGGAAATTGCATCTCATATTACCCCAGTTCCAGGAGGCGTTGGTCCGATGACGATTACAATGCTTTTGGAAAATACAGTGCAAGCTGCTGAGAAAGTTCTTTTAAACGACAAACAGCAAGTAGTTCTGTAAAATCATAGATAAAAGCAAAAGCTGTTTTCTTACCCTAGAAACAGCTTTTGTTATGTGTGTTTGTGTTTGAATCAGCGTGGATGAAGAAATCTAGGGCGTAAAGGAGTTGGGGTTGTTATGACGGCGTCGAATTATTTAACGGTACAGGCATTAACAAAATACATAAAACGCAAATTTGATGCGGATCCCCATTTACGGGATGTATATGTAATGGGTGAATTATCAAATGTGAAAATTCATACATCTGGCCATATTTACTTTACACTGAAAGATGAAAAAACGCGTATTAATGCCACGATGTTTAAGGGACAAGCGGGTAAGCTTGCGTTTAAGCCTGAGGATGGGATGAAAGTATTTATTCGCGGTGACGTCAATGTGTATGAATCAAGTGGGAGCTACCAACTCTATGCACAGTCGATGGAACCAGATGGAATTGGTGGATTGTTTGTTGCATTTAATCAATTGAAAGAGCGCTTAATGAAAGAAGGGCTATTTAACCCGGATTTTAAGCAACCGATTCCGAAATTTCCGAAAACCATTGGGGTATTGACGGCAACAACTGGTGCTGCAATTCGCGATGTTTGTACGACGATTAATCGTCGCTATCCACAGGCAGAAATTTTAATTTATCCGACGCTTGTGCAAGGTGCTAGCGCAGCGCCAAGCATTACTGAAAATATTTATTTAGCCAATCGACACGCGCTATGTGACGTTTTAATTGTAGGACGTGGTGGTGGCTCGATTGAAGATTTATGGGCATTTAATGAAGAGATTGTGGCGCGTGCCATTTTTGAAAGTAAAATCCCGATCATTAGTGCGGTTGGCCATGAAACGGATACAACGATTGCAGATTTTGTGGCGGATTTACGTGCACCTACACCTACTGCTGCAGCAGAACTAGCTGTGCCGAATAAGCAGGAGCTATATCAGCAAGTGCTAGGAGCAAAGCAACGTATTCATTTAAATGTCAATCAGCGCCTGCAATCTGAACGTAATCGTCTGGAAAAACTGCAAAAATCTTATCCGCTTGCAACTCCAGAGCGATTATATCGTCCTTTTACGGAAAGGCTTGTGCAACTCCAATTAAATTTAGAGCAGGCAGTTCAATTAACGCTATTACAACGTAAAAATACACTTGCACGCATGACCTCTGCACTGCAACTGCAATCACCTAAGCATGCGATTGCAATGCAGAAAAAGCAAATTGATTATTTACAGAGTCAGCTAACGCGCGCGAGTGTAGCATTAGTGAATCAGCAAAAGGCTTCATTCCAATCAACGGTACGTACGTTAGAAGCGTTAAATCCGTTGTCGATTATGACGAAGGGCTTTACGGTTACTTATTTGGATGACAAAATGGTGAAAAGTGTGTCGCAGCTTGAAAAAGATGCTACTTTATCGATAAAATTCAAGGATGGTACGGTACAGGCGAAGGTGCTTGAAGTCCATTCAACGGTTGAGGGGGAAGAATAGATGGCAAAAGAACTAAATTTTGCAGCTGCAATGGCTGAGTTAGAAGAGGTTGTTCGTAAGCTAGAAATGGGCGATGCGCCGTTAGAAGAGGCAATTACGTTGTATAAACGTGGCATGGAGCTTTCGAAATTTTGTCATGTAAAGCTTACTGATGCAGAAGAGCAACTGATCTCTATTGTGAATGAAAATGGAGAAAAACAGCCTTTTAATGCAGAGAACGGGGAATAATAATGACGGACTTATTGCAAGCGTTTATAGATAAAAATAGAGTGAAAACAGAGGCGCATATGTATGAGCTAGTTGAAAAAATTCATGCGCCAGTTGATTTGAAAGAATCAATGCTGTATTCCTTAAAAGCGGGCGGTAAACGTGTGCGCCCTTTATATGTGTTAGCAGTTGCAGACCTATATAACGTAGATTTGACACCTGCGCTAACAGTTGGGGCGGCCGTGGAAATGATTCATACGTATTCATTAATTCACGACGACCTACCGTGTATGGATGATGACTCCCTTCGTCGTGGTAAGCCGACAAACCATGTTGTATTCGGGGAAGCCTTAGCAACATTAGCAGGAGATGCTCTGAATACCCTTGCATTTGGCGTTATTGCACGAATGGATATTGATGCAGAAAAACGTATTGAACTTGTAAATATGTTAAGTGTAGCTGCAGGTGCTGAAGGTATGGTTGGTGGTCAAATTTTGGACATTGAAGGCGAAAAGCGTAATCTTGCGTTGCGGGAGCTTGAACATGTTCATGTTAATAAAACAGGTGCATTGTTACGTTTTAGTATTGAAGCAGGTGCAGTTTTAGCAGGTGCAGGTAAGGAAGATCGTACTGCTTTAGTGGAATATGCACATCACATCGGTTTGGCATTCCAAATCCAGGATGATATTTTAGATATTGAGGGTACTTCTGAAGAACTAGGTAAAACAGCTGGTAAAGATGTAGCGAGCGAGAAAAGCACGTATCCAAGCCTGTTAACGCTTAATGGGGCGAAGCAAAAGCTAGACGAGCATTACAAAATGGCGATTGCTGCATTAGCAAAAGTTTCTGTAGATACTACACTTTTAGCACAGTTTGCTGCGTATATTGTGAAAAGAAAAAACTAATAAAATTATGTAGAAAACCATTACACTGTTATAATAGAGGAATCACAAATAGTAAATATATATAAGAAAAGGTGTGTGAAGAGATGGATTTAAATAAAATTACTAGTCCATCCTTTTTAAAAGATTTGAATAAAAAGCAGTTAGAGGACTTAGCGCTAGATATCCGCAAGTTTCTAATTGAAAAATGTTCCGTAACTGGTGGTCATATTGGGCCTAATCTAGGTGTCGTTGAGTTAACAATTGCGTTGCATAAAGCGTTTAATAGCCCGCAAGATAAATTTTTATGGGATGTTGGACATCAAGCTTATGTGCATAAAATTTTAACAGGACGTGCCAGCCAGTTCGACACGCTACGTCAATACAAAGGCTTATGTGGTTTCCCGAAGCTTATTGAAAGTGAGCATGATGAGTGGGAAACGGGGCATAGTTCAACATCATTATCAGCTGCGATGGGTATGGCCGCAGCACGCGATATAAAAAAGGATAAAAACTTTGTTGTGCCAATTATTGGTGACGGTGCTTTAACGGGCGGGATGGCGCTTGAGGCGTTAAACCATATTGGACATGAAAAGACAAATATGATCGTCATTTTAAATGATAATGAAATGTCAATCGCACCGAATGTCGGCGCGCTTCATAGCATTTTAGGTCGTCTACGTACAGCGAAGGAGTATTCAAAAGCGAAGGAAGAATTAGAATCGCTAATGAATAAGATACCTGTAGTTGGAGGCAAATTAGCCGCAACAGCTGAGCGTGTGAAGGATAGCTTAAAATATTTAGTGGTATCAGGTATCTTCTTCGAGGAACTGGGCTTTAAATATTTAGGGCCAATTGATGGACATGATTTAGAATCACTTGATCATCATTTAGAATATGCGAAAAAAGTAAAAGGCCCAGTGCTGTTACATGTCATCACGAAAAAAGGTAAGGGTTATAAGCCAGCTGAGAACGATCTAATCGGGAATTGGCATGGAACGGGCCCATACAAAATGGAAAATGGCGAATTCGTTAAGTCGGCGGTAAAAGGCCCTGCGTGGAGCAGTTTGGTCGCAGAATCTGTACGTAAATGTATGGAGGAAGATGAGCGTATCGTAACGATCACGCCAGCAATGCCAGTTGGTTCAAAATTAGAGGGTATTCAGAAGCAATATCCGCAGCGTTTCTTTGATGTAGGAATTGCGGAACAGCATGCAACAACAATGGCGGCTGGACTTGCAACGCAAAAAATGAAGCCGTTTTTAGCGATTTATTCCACGTTTTTACAACGAGCATATGATCAGGTGTTACATGACATCGCACGTCCAAACTTAAATGTCTTTATCGGAATTGACCGAGCAGGGCTTGTTGGAGCAGACGGTGAAACGCATCAAGGTGTATTTGATATCTCGTTCTTACGCCACATTCCGAACATCGTTTTAATGATGCCAAAGGATGAAAATGAAGGCCAACATATGGTGAAAACAGCCATTGAGTATAATGATGGTCCAATTGCACTTCGTTACCCACGTGGAAACGGTCTTGGTGTTGAAATGGATGCTGAAATGAAAGCTCTTCCAATCGGTTCATGGGAAGTTTTACGTGAAGGTAAGGATGCGAGCATTTTAACATTCGGTACAACGATTCCAATGGCCATGGAAGCGGCTAAAATACTAGCTGCAAGAGGTATTGATGTAAGAGTAGTAAATGCGCGTTTCATCAAACCGATGGACGAGGCGATGCTACATGAAATCATGGCAGCAGGTCAACCGATTTTAACGATTGAGGAATCAATGCTACAAGGTGGTTTTGGTAGCGCTGTAATTGAGTTTGCGGTGGATCATAAATATCGCCGATTAGCGATTGACCGTATCGGGATTCCAGATCAATTTATCGAACACGGAAATGTCGATCAATTATTAGCAGAAATTAATGTAACCGCTGAAGAAACAGTAAAACGTATCGAGGCGTTAGTAAATGATAAAGTAGGTACGAATTAAGTATGACAAAAATTCCGAAAGAACGTGTTGATGTTCTATTAGTCGAGCGTGGTCTTTGTGAAACGCGCGAAAAAGCAAAACGCTCGATTATGGCGGGTTTAGTGTTCTCAAATGAAATTCGCATCGATAAAGCCGGCGAAAAGATTTCAGTTGAGGCACCTTTACAAGTGAAAGGCTCTGGCTTGAAATATGTAAGTCGCGGTGGCCTAAAGCTTGAAAAGGCATTAGAAACCTTTGAAATGAATGTAGAAGGGAAGCTAATGCTTGATATTGGCTCTTCTACAGGTGGCTTTACAGATTGTGCACTACAAAACGGTGCGCGCCATTGTTACGCTCTTGATGTTGGGAGTAATCAACTTGCTTGGAAAATCCGCTCTGATGAACGTGTAACGGTAATGGAAAAGACGAATTTCCGCTACACGAAGCCTGAAGATTTAGTAGAAGGTTTACCTGAATTTGCGACAATTGATGTTTCTTTTATCTCATTATCATTAATCCTACCTGTATTAAAAACAATTTTAGTGCCAGGTGGCGATGTGATGGCATTAGTGAAGCCTCAATTCGAAGCAGGCAAAGAAAATGTCGGTAAAAAAGGCATTGTACGTGAGCCAAAAATCCATTTAGCTGTTCTAGAAGATACGGCGAACATGGCAACAAAAGTTGGCTTTGTTGTGAAAAATGCTTCCTTCTCACCGATTACAGGTGGCGAGGGTAATATTGAGTTTTTATTCCACCTCGTGAACCCACGAGAAGGCGAAGAAATCAAAGCGTTTACAGATTTTGACGGCATTGTTAAGCAAGCTCATAGTGAATTAAAATAATAATATTGCAATATTAAAACGCTGCTCAGGCTAATTGCCGAGCGGCGTTTTTATGTGTTTACCGTATTTTTGCATATTCATGTAAATACGAAAATCCCTTGAATCAGTGTGTTATAAAGGGTTTCATCGAATGTGCTTGTTTTTTCTTTATGCAAATGGTAGGGTAAATATACAATAAAAAACTTATAGAGGTGAACCAAATGAATAAAGGTCAACGCCATATTCGCATTCGAGATATTATCACAAATAATGAAATTGAAACGCAGGACGACTTAGTGGATCACTTAAAAGATGCGGGATACAATGTAACGCAAGCGACTGTCTCACGTGATATTAAAGAGCTACATTTAGTGAAAGTACCACTTCAAGACGGGCGCTATAAATACAGCTTGCCAGCTGATCAACGCTTTAACCCGATTCAAAAACTTCACCGAGCACTAGCAGATGCATTTGTATCAATTGATGGGGCGTCTCATTTCTTAGTAATGAAGACTTTACCGGGCAATGCAAATGCAATCGCGGCTTTACTTGACCATTTAGATTGGAATGAAATTTTAGGGACAATTTCTGGAGATGATACAATTTTAATTCTGTGTCGAACAGAAGAAGACCGAGAAGACATTAAAAAACGCTTACTAGATATGTTGTAATTGGGGTGTATTCAATATGTTGAAAGAACTTAGTATTCGTAATTTCGCAATTATAGATGAATTAACTGTACAATTTTCGGAAGGCTTAACGGTCCTTACAGGTGAAACAGGTGCAGGGAAATCAATTATTATTGATGCTGTACATATTTTAGCTGGAGGCCGAGGCTCAACCGAGTTTATTCGTCATGGCACGAAAAAGGCTGAATTAACAGGAATGTTCGATTTGCCAAGTGAGAACCATCCGATTTACCTAAAGCTTGAAGATGTAGGGATTGAAATTGAAGAAGGCATAATTATTTTGCGTCGAGATTTGCAGGATAACGGGAAAAGTACATGTCGAATTAATAATAAACCTGTGCCTTTATCCGTGCTGCGTGAAATTGGAGGCAGTCTTATTGATATTCATGGTCAACATGAAAATCAAGAGTTGATGGACGAACGCCAGCATATTTCACTACTTGATCATTTTGCCAAGGATCAATTACATGGTCCAAAACAGTTATACGCAGCGAAATTTGAAGCGTACCGTCTGTTAAAGCAGGAAGTTGCTGCGCTAAGCCTTGACGAGCAACGAACTGCGCAAAAGATTGATTTATATCAATTCCAAATTAAAGAGCTTGAGCAGGCGAAACTTCTCGTAGTAGAAGAAGATGCGCTTCTTGATGAACGTCGTCGTTTAATGAACTTCCATAAAATATTTGAACGTGCGAATCTTGCTTATGAAGCGATTCAAGCGGATGGATCAGGCCTTGATTCAATCGGAAATGCAATGAATGCACTAGATGATATTACGCCATTAGATGATGCATTTAAAGAGTCAAGTGAGGCAGTTACGTCAAGCTTTTATGCTTTGCAGGACGCAGCGTATCAAATTAAAAATGTATTAGATGAGCTTGAATTTGATCCGGAACGATTAAATGAAGTGGAGCAACGTTTAGCACTTTATCAAACGATGAAGCGTAAATATGGCTCAACAGTCGAAGAGATTTTAGTTTATTTTGCAAAAATTAGCGAGGAGCTAACATTGCTTTTAAATCGTGATGAATCAATTCAAAAAAATGAGAAAAAGCTTCGTCAAATTGAAGTGGAACTCGTAATGTTAGCAGATGAATTAACGGCGATTCGTAAGGAAAATGCTGTTAAATTAAGCAATGCGATTATGGAGCAATTAAAAGTGTTACATATGGAAAAGGCGAAATTCCTTGTGAATTTTGAGCAATTGGAAGGTTTTGATTCGAATGGTAAGGATTACGTGGCATTTTATATTTCAACAAATGTCGGGGAACCTCCAAAATCATTGCCTAAAATTGCCTCTGGTGGGGAACTAAGCCGTATGATGTTAGCATTAAAAACGATATTCTCTTCATCAAATGGTATTACATCGATTATTTTCGATGAAGTTGATACAGGTGTAAGTGGACGTGTTGCCCAAGCAATTGCCGAGAAAATTTCAGCAATTTCGGTGCAATCACAAGTACTTTGTATTTCTCATTTACCACAAGTTGCTGCGATGGCAGATCAACATTATCTAATTAAAAAGCAAGTAGAGCATGACCGTACATTTACAACGATTTCTGAAATTAAACTGGAAGATCGTGTAGAGGAAGTGAGTCGTATGATGAGTGGTGCTGTAATTACAGAAGCAACATTAAAACATGCGCAAGAACTTATCCAAATGGCGGATGAAAAAAAATTAATGATGTAAACTTAGGGGCAACAAGGACTTTCCTTGTTGCCCTTTTTCCGAAAAATTTACCGGACATAATTTCTTCTAACGTACACATAGTAACTGTACGAGAGGAGGTGTGATATGAGAAAAAGCTTAATTGTATTTATGCTTATTTTCTTTGGTGGTTTTTCCGTTGTTGATGCAAAACAACTTATTCCGATGGGGGATTCAATCGGAATTAAGTTACAATTAGAGTATGTTGTAATTACACAAGATATATTATTCGAAACCGATGAATGGCTTAGAACGGGCGATCAAATTACAAAAGTAAATAATAAGCAAATACAAACGATTCAACAGCTAATGAATGAACTTAGGCAAACCAATGATTTACATCTGATTAGTTCAGCTGGATCGAAAGAAATTAATTTAAATGAAGAGCAAATAAGTCAACTTCGGCCTTTTTTGAAAGATGTAGCAGAAGGTGTCGGAACTCTAACCTATATTGATCCTGAAACGATGGAGTATGGAGCACTTGGCCATCAAATAATTGATGAATCGACTAAAGAAGTACCGAATTACCGAGAAGGAAATGTGTTTTCTGTTGAAATTAGTCAAATTAAAAAGAGTAAGCCTGGTCAACCAGGCTACAAAATTGCGCAACTATTAGAGAAAAACGGGATTCGAGGAAGCGTTACGCATAATGAACTTTATGGCGTATTTGGTGTTTGGAAGGAATCCCTTGATGAGAGTTTGCATCAGCCAATGGATATTATGCATGAAAAGGACATTTTAATCGGTCCTGCCCAAATTTTAACTTCATTAAAAGGTGATGAAATTAAGACTTTTTCTATTGAAATTCAAGAAGTAACAGATGGAATTATTCAATTTAAGGTGGATGATAAAGAGTTAATTAATGAAACAGGAGGGATTGTTCAAGGGATGAGTGGTAGCCCGATTATTCAAAATAATAAATTTATAGGTGCTGTAACGCATATGTATGTAGAGCAACCGGCAAATGGCGCAGGATTAGCATTACTCGAAATGTTGGAAAAAAGATAAAAAAAAGGTCTAATTGACTACACTTTTGAAATAAGTGTAGTTTTCTTATTAGTTATTTATTAAGATGAATGGATAAATTATTTTAGTAAAATAGTTTATGTTGTAATTTGTCGAGGGATAGGGAATTTATACTACTAGATACTTATTTTTGATTTACATAAAGGTTTTTCAATGTTAATGTCGAAAAGACTCATTAGTACATTTATTGATGTATTGTCGTATGACTAAAATTACAGATTTAATAGGGAGGGATATTTTTTGGCGAAAATTAGAGTAGCTATTGCAGATGACAATCGAGAACTTGTGAAAATGATGGAGTTGTATTTCGAAAATCATCAAGAAATTGAAGTAGTTGCAACTGCTTCCAACGGAAAAATTTGCATCCAAATGTTGGGTGAATATGAAGTAGATGTACTTTTACTTGATATTATTATGCCGCATTTAGACGGAATTGCTGTTTTAGAGGCCATATATAAGGAAGACAAGCAGCGAAATATGCAAGTAATAATGTTGACGGCATTTGGACAAGAGGATGTTATGAAGCAAGCAGTAGCTTTTGGTGCGTCATATTTTATGTTGAAGCCTTTTGAGTTAGAGCAATTAGAAAGAAAGATTTTAAGTAGTGCTGGCAGAAAGACGGAGAGTGCACAACGTATTAGCATCTTACAACCACAGCCAAGCGTACTTGATCAGCCACATTTAGATGCTGTTATCACATCGATTATTAAAGAAATTGGCGTGCCTGCACATATTAAGGGCTATTCATATTTACGTGAAGCAATCCAAATGGTTTATTATGATATTGAATTATTAGGATCTGTCACTAAAATTTTATACCCTGAAATTGCTAAGAAATTTTCGACAACACCTTCTCGTGTAGAACGTGCAATCCGCCATGCGATTGAAGTGGCTTGGAATCGCGGGAATTATGAATCGATTTCGGAAATGTTTGGCTACACAGTACACCACTTAAAATCAAAACCTACAAATTCAGAATTCATCGCCATGATTGCGGATAAGATTCGTATTGAAAAGATGGTTATGGCTTAAGATAAACGTTGATATAGCGGTGTTTTAGGGGTAGCAATATTTTGGTATTCATCGAATCTATACGACGAACTCCTATTGATATTCAATAAATCATATTTAATCGAATTAAACTTTGAAACACATTCATTTCGAGTATTATCACTCGTTTGGAGGTGTTTTTTTTATGACAGAATTTGATATTGAGATTGACCGATTTATGTTAAATTGCACAGCAAAAGGACTTTCAGTTAAAACAATGAAATCATGTGAACAAACCTTGAGGTTATTTGCTAAGTGGTTATTAAGTGAAAATCAAATTAACTCGCCGAAGGAGGTTAAAGCTGAACATTTACGACGTTATATGCGAAGTTTGACTGAACGTGGAAAATACGAGATGACGACAGCGGAAAAACCAAATAATTTCCCAGAACGACGAGAGGATTATGGGAAGAAAATTTCAAGTACAACAATTGCAAATTACACACGGAACATTAAAGTTTTTTTTTCGTATCTATATGATGAACAATTGATTCGCACCAATCCAATGAAAAATGTGAAGAATGTTAAGCCCGAACGAAAAATGAAAATTATGCTTGAAGATAATGAGTTAAAGCAGTTTTTCAAGGCATTTGATGTTACGAAGTTTGACCAATATCGGGATTGGATGATTGCACGATTAATTTTTGATACAGGCGCAAGAATTGGTGAGTTGTTAGATATTGTTTCATGGGATATTGATTTAAAAGCAAATGCAATTCTTTTACGCAAAACAAAAAATAAGAAGCAACGCTTTGTTTACTTTAGTGATAAAACAAGACGAAACTTTAAATCTTGGCTGGATTATAAAGATCGGTATTCTGATTCTGATGAGGTTTTTCCGACCAACAAATTAAAAATTGAAGGGGTTGAACGTTCTTTTCGCTTGCGAAGTCGCGATGTTGGACTTGAAATATCCCCGCACTTGTTGAGAAATAATTTTGCAAAAAGGTATTTAATTAATGGTGGAGATCTTGCGACACTATCTAGGTTATTGGGGCATGCAAGTGTAGAGATAACGGCTCAAATTTACTTGGATTTTGCGGATAAAGAAATAATGCGCAAGTATAGGCAATATTCACCATTGCAAAATTTGGAAATTTAAAACACAAAAATATTCCCTATGTTGATCAAAGTGTATTGAAGTAAATAAATAGAGCCATCCACAAGTATAAATCGTGGATGGCTCCTTTTTTTCTTTAAATCACATGGATATGTTGAAGGGCTTTCAAGATGATTTAACATCCTTTAGTTTTTGTTCGAGTTCTTTCAATTGACGTTTAATGATCTCTTCGCAAGACTTCTGGATATTTGAAATAGTTTCCTCAATTATCATTTCAAATTCTGGCTTTTGAGAGAGCTTTTCACGTTGAATCATATGACATAACTGACGATAAACGGCTCTTCTTCCGGTTTTACCGCCGGTTCTACCAGCTAAATCCAGTTCAGTCCAAACCTTAGAATGGATATTGTCATAAATCACTTCCGGGCTTGTGCCTAATGGATACTTTTTAATCTCTTCCTGCAACAAGTCTTCTTCATATGTGTCTTTCCAAGTTTTTGCCATATGACATACCTCCTTTTGTTGTAATAGTAAGAGTATATGTATTTCATGAAAGCATTATTCATTGCTATTAATGGATATTTGATTTTCCGGAAAACTTAACAGGCGATTAATAACAATGGAAACAAATTATTTTAATACGCAGTTTGACCATAATGTGTAATAAAAGAGAGGGTGATTATTCAACTAACGAGGTGCTTTAGTAAAAAAGGACATCAAAATAAAATGAGCTTGGAGAACATATCCCAGCTCATTTTTTATGGTGCGCCCGGCATGCGTATGAACTATAGGGTGCAAGTCCCGAACCTCGAAGACAGAAGTAGAGGTTAGCCAAGAGCAAGGGTGTCCGTGGTGACGCGGAATCTGAAGGAAGCTGGAGGCAAAACACCGGTCCGAGGAAC
>JAZLIT010000035.1:0-13955 GCA_045617525.1 Solibacillus sp.
CGATATGGGCTACCATAATGCGCAATTCAACTTTAGACTAGATCCAACGCGCATCGGAGAAATCTTCCAGGGGCAAACGCCAAGTAGAAACGGTGGAACGCTTCAAGTAACGCCCCCACCAGTAGGCTTCCCGGTACCAACGCTACCAGAAATGCCAAATGAGCATAGTCCTGGGCTTAGGGATTTGGAGAATTAGGGTTAGGGTTTTAGTAAGTGCAAAATTAAAAAGCTTGGAAGAAACCTTATTGAACAAGGCTCTCCAAGCTTTTTCTAACTGTTATTTAATTTAAGGCCTCTGTCAGTATAATAAAATGTCTACTGATGTTTTCTATAATCAAATTTATCACTAACCACGTTTAAAGTTTTATCTTCAATCTTTAATGTATAATCCTCGACCCACATTATATCTAACGCTTTATCTACAAAGTCATAGTAGATCATTTTTTTCTTTCCCGTTTGATTATTAACTACGTCTACTCTTATATCTTTATAATCTAAAAATCCGGACATATGATATACCTGCGCTTCAAAATCCCCATTTGGAGACTGAAGTGTTTGACCCGGATATCCTTGAGGTAAAAAATTCGGATTATAAATCCAACTAATCCAAAAAGAAAACGATATTATTCCTAAAATACAGATAGAAACAAATGATTTTTTCGGGAAACCTTTTGATTTCTTACTGATATATTTCACTAAAAATGCTATTGAAAGAAATATTAAAAGCACAATGGTTAAAAAAGTTGAACTTAGTCCCATTAGAACCAATAGATTAAAAAGCGTATTGTTCAAATCATAGCACCACTCTCTCTCGTTTATTAAAGTCATCTGTAATTAGATTAATAATTCAGACGCTTTAATTTACCAGAAAGTTTCTAATCGAACATTGGGGTGTAATAAGTCAAATGGGACCATCCCTAAAAGTCATCAAGCTGCGGTGCAGTTGCTCCTCGACTTTAAATATTTCCATACTAAAAGCCACCCAATTTCTTGGGTGGCTTTGCTAATGTTTTTTGTGCTCCTGCGGTCTGGCGGCACGCCAGATCCTCGTCGCAAACACCAGCCTTGCTATCGCAAGAGACTTCTGCGGTACAGTTGTTCCTCGACTTTAAATGTTTTTACACTAAAAGCCACCCAATTGCTTGGGTGGCTTTGCTAATGTTTTTTGTGCTCCTGCGGTCTGGCGTATGCACGCCAGATCCTCGTCGCAAACGCCAGCCTTGCTATCGCAAGAGACTTCTGCGGTACAGTTGTTCCTCGACTTTAAATGTTTTTATACTAAAAGCCACCCAATTGCTTGGGTGGCTTTGCTAATGTTTTTTGTGCTCCTGCGGTCTGGCGGTACGCCAGATCCTCGTCGCAAACACCAACTTTGCTAGCGCAAAAAATTCCTGCGGTGCAGTTGCTCCTCGAAATTTGGTTGGTGTTCACTCCCACTCAATAGTAGCTGGTGGCTTAGAAGTGATGTCATACAGTACGCGGTTTACGTGTTTTACTTCATTTACAATACGTACAGAGATCTTCTCAAGCACGTCATAAGGGATACGTGCCCAGTCTGAAGTCATACCGTCGATTGATGTTACGCCGCGGATACCAATTGCGTAGTCGTACGTACGGCCATCGCCCATTACGCCTACTGAACGGATATCAGGTAATACTGTGAAGTACTGCCAGATTTCGCGATCTAGTCCAGCTTTAGCGATTTCGTCACGTAGGATGAAATCAGATTCGCGAACGATTTCTAATTTCTCTTCTGTAATTGCGCCAAGTACGCGGATTCCTAGACCTGGGCCTGGGAATGGTTGACGCCATACGATTTTCTCGTCTAAGCCTAGCTCTAGACCTAAAGCACGTACTTCGTCTTTAAATAACGTTTTTAATGGTTCAATTAATTTAAACTGCATATCTTCAGGTAATCCACCTACGTTATGGTGAGATTTGATTGTTTGTGCAGTTGCTGTACCTGATTCAATAATGTCAGTGTAAAGTGTTCCTTGTGCTAAGAAATCCATACCATCTAATTTCGATGCTTCTTCATCAAATACATAGATGAATTCGTTACCGATAATTTTACGTTTTTGTTCTGGATCAGAAACGCCAGCTAATTTGCTCATGAAGCGTTCACGTGCATCAATTTTGATTAAGTTCATATCGAAATCTTCAGTGAAAGTTTTCATAACTTGCTCAACTTCGCCTTTACGGTTTAAGTTGTGATCCACAAACATACATGTTAATTGATCGCCGATTGCTTTATGGATTAATACAGCTACAACTGAAGAGTCTACGCCGCCTGATAATGCACAAAGAACCTTTTTATCGCCAACTAATTCACGAATTTTTGCGATTTCGATTTCCACGAAGTTCGCCATAGACCAGTCGCCTTTAGCTTCACATACTTCAAATACGAAGTTGCGTAGTAAGTCGTTACCGTATACAGAGTGACGTACTTCTGGGTGGAATTGAACTGCATAGAATTTACGAGACGTATCTGCCATAGCCGCGATTGGGCAAGCTGCACTTGTAGCGATTACTTCAAAGCCTGCTGGCACTTCAGTAACGTGGTCACCATGGCTCATCCATACGATATGATCTGTTGGCAGACCTTTAAATAATTTATTTTCAGCTGTTACATTGATTTCTGCTTTACCGTATTCACGTGTTTGGGCACCTTCAACATTACCACCTTGAGTATGCGCCATTAACTGCATACCATAGCAAATACCTAAGATTGGAAGTCCTAATTCAAAAATCGCTGGGTCAACATGGAATGCCGTTTCATCATAAACTGAATTCGGACCACCAGAAAATACGATACCAGCGACATTCATTTCTTTAATTTCTTCTGCAGTAGTTGTGTGAGGAAGTAATTCTGAGAACACGCCAAACTCACGTATACGACGCGTAATTAACTGGTTAAATTGGCTTCCGAAATCAAGAACGACAATTTTTTCTTGCTCTTTTAATAAAGGAGTTAACACTTTTTCCACCTCTTTGTATTATTTAAAAGTTGCCATATTTACAGAAAAACGCGCAGAAAAATAAATTTTTCACACGCGTTCATTCTATCTTTGTTCAAGCAAATAGACCTGTCCCACAAAGAGACACGACCTATTCACCACCATAGATAAGTTATTTAAGGTAACTTAGTAGAAACATCTGAACCGTATTATCAGACCTATATGAAGGCATACTTATATTTTTTCTAAATTCTACTCTTTGTCACTAGTAAAATCAACCTATAGAGCGATTGATTAAATATTCCCAACTTTCTTTCATTTCTTCATACTCGGTTTCATCGAAGTTTTTACTATAAACCAAGCGTTCATACGCACTCGTTAACTTGCTCATATCATCCGTCCCAAAATGAGCATCAACCCTAGCAGCATAAGCTTGTAGCGTCTGACCCTGCGCGCGTTTCAATCCATCGCTAGCAAGTTGTTTCAACAATCGTTCATAGGACATTACATAGTTTTTACGTGTTGCACCTTGTTTACGATTTTGTTGAATATAATATTTAGGCAACCACTTTTTACGTAGGCTATATGCAAGTAAAGCTACAATCGCTAATATCGCAATTAAAGTAGGCAATATAATTTTTAGCCACTTCAAAATCCCAGATTCTTTTCCAACTACAGGAGTAGGTTGCTCTTCAAGTATTTGCTCTTTAGGCTCTTCCTTGTCAGCCTCTAAAGGATCTTCCTCCTCCTCTTGCAATAACTCATCGTTCTCTGTGTCCCCTGAAAGATCATAATCAATGTCGGCAGGATTTGAGTAACCAATTGTCGGCTCAAATGGTACCCAACCAATACCTTCAATATAAGCCTCTACCCACGAATGGGCTTCGTTATTCGAAATTTCATAAAGCGAGCGTCCACCTTCATACGTTTCGATAATATCCCCAGTCACAAACCCCTTCACCCAGCGCGCCGGAATATCAACAGCACGTAGCATGACGACCATTGATGTAGAAAAGTTATCGCAGTAACCAGCCTTCGTGTCGAATAAAAATTGATCGACATAATCTTGATCATTACCCGGAACGGCTACATCTTGCGTTTGATATCTGAATCCATTATTCGAAAAATAATTCTCAATCGCTCGCGCTTTATCATATACACTTGAACGCGTAGTCGTAATCTCCTCGGCTAAATCTCTTACCCGTTGCGGCAGCGTATCAGGAAGATCTAAATACCTCGACTCAACCATTGTGTTACCCTCAACTGGAGCCGCTTTTAAATCGGTAAAGCTATAGCTGGGCTCGCTAAAATTCACATCGTAAAAAATTGGACTTTGCGTCATAAGTTGATTTTCCAAGTACATTTTCTCTGTTAATGCATCTACTTGTATTTCGGCGTTATCCATCGAATTCTTTGACGCATCAAAATTGATTAATCCATATGGTTGTAGCAAAAAGGCATGCTTCGATAAGTTTGTGATCGTTGCGATTTCCGCATCTTCAGCAGCTCCAACATTTATCGAATGCTCAATTTCAAGGGACTGCGGATATGTTGCTGTATGTGCACCCTTTGAAGAATTAAACCAACCTTTTGAAGTATACGTATCCTTCGTTTCTACACGCCAATATTGCTTACGTAATGTATTAACTTCAAATACAACCGTATCGTCCGCAATAAACGCACCACCTAGATGTTCATCATTATCCCCATAGCCAACTTTTTTGGAAGATCCGATACCCGAGCCATTCCCCATAGAAGTTCCATTACCGAAATTCTCGAAATACCCAACTGGATCTGGCCACTGCGGTGCAGCTTTTGGAAGCATTAATGCAACTACACCTGCAAACCCGATAAATAATACGATTGGAATCATATATCTTAATATTTTTTGCCAATCAACTAAAATGCTTCGCTTTAAAACAAATCGCTTCACAAATAACAGCGACATCACCAACAATCCAATGAGAAGCACCTTAACAATTGCAATTTCTCCATTATAGTCACTCAGCGTATCTAACATTGCGATAAAGAACACCGTTATCACTAAGAAATAAAAAATTGACATGCGTACCGTAACCCAGTGATGAATTAAATAAACGAGCATCCAAATTAGCACGAAGAATAAAAATGTGCGGAAGCCATCCGTCATTAAGCCCCACTGCGAATTCGTAATCGCCTCGTAATTTACTGTTATCTCCGTCTTAAAAAACTCCATAACAGTTAGCTCTGTTCGATTATAGACACTCTCTATAAACCATCCGATAAACAATAATTTACTTGCCCACACCGCAATAAAAGGCAAATCGAATAATTTCACCGCTAAACAGAGCGCAATAAATAACGAAAACAACCAGAAGTAGCCCGTGCCCGTTAATTCCATAATCGGCTTTAACCACTCTTGCAGAATGAAGAAAATTAATACATATAAAATCGCCTGTTCAAAAGAATTCAAATAACCTCGACTCACGGTTTCCCCACCTCCAGTAGTGCACGTGAGAACATCGCCTCTGTTATATAAATGATCTTATTTTGACCTGCAAACCGTTTACTATAATCCACTTGCTTAAATTGTTCTTCTGAAACAACTACAAAACAAAGAATAGCGCGGGCATATTTGGCACCGCTCATTAATAATTTTTCAAGCTCCCTATCCACACGACTTGTCACAATCATAGCTACAGAGCGGTTGACTAACTGATGCTCGGCTTGAATCGCATGTTCGATTAATGTCGTTACATCATCCATTTGCGTAGTAGCTAAGTATTGCATCACACGGTCTAGTTGACTCTCCGTTCGAATAAGTGGATACATTTTCCGTTCACTACCTGAAGTGAAAAACGACAACTCCGCTCTATTTTGAACACCAATCTTCAGCAACGAGGCCGCTAAATCTATTGCCCCTTCAAAATCGGGCTGTACACCTTTATCTAAATACAACACTAAACTTTGCGCTTGGATATCCTCAAATTCCTTCGTACGTAGCTCGCCATTTTTTGCAAATGACTTCCAATGTATCCAAGAAAAGCGATCACCCGGCTCATATTTACGCACGCCTGTCGCCATTGTCGTATCTTTAATAAGAGAACGGCGCACATTTGTATTGCCTTGGTCATATTGTAAATTCACTTGAGCGTACGTGACATCCGTAATTTTTGGATAAACGAGGAATAAATCCATCTTCTCCACAAATACATTTTTCTCTACCCAACCAAAAAAGTCCGTTACGACAATTTCAAGTCCATTCAACACAAACTCACCGCGTGGCACATTACGAAGCTCATATTCCCACTCAAAATTACGTCTAAAGCCCACTAGAAATAAATTATCACTTCGCCCTTCCATATGTACTTCCAAATTGGACGTATTCATCTTCTCACGTACCGTTAAAAAGGCGATTGGAAATAGCGTACGATTTCGAAATTGAACTTTGATAATTACTTTACCGCCACGTGTAATAAGTTCAGGTTTAATTGTACGCTTTACATCCGTAATCCGAATCGGCATAACCATTAAAACCAGGGAATAAATTGAAAATGGCAAAATCGTAAAGAGAATAAACCAACTAACAAATCCACCCTGAAACATTGCAAAGCAAAACATAACAATTAAAAGAAAAAGGAGGCCAACTAATTTTATCAATTGAACACCTTTCAGTTTTACCCTATTCATTGGTCAACAAACCTTTTCAAAGGGACCGGAATTTTATGAATAATACCTTGTACGATATCCTCCACTGTAATTCCTTCATAGCGCGCTTCAGGCTTCAAAATAATTCGATGACTAAATACGAATTTCGCTAGGTACTGCACATCATCTGGCTTCACAAAATCGCGCCCTTGCATAAACGCATAGGCTTGCGATGCCTTCATCAATCCAATCGAAGCACGCGGACTAACACCTAAATAAACATATTCATTTTCACGCGTTGCACGCGAAAGCTGCGCAATATAAGCTTTTACACTGTCCTCTAAATAGACCTCTTGTACTTTTCGCTGTAATTCAATTAATTCCTCTATCGATACAACTGCCTCAATATATTGAATCGGCGCGCCATTCTCAGCACGACGTAAAATTTCTATTTCTTCCTCCACCGTTGGATAACCCATTTTAATTTTCAATAAAAAACGATCCAGCTGCGCCTCTGGTAATGGGTATGTACCTTCATATTCGATTGGATTTTGAGTTGCCATAACAAAGAAGGGTTGAGGGATTTGAATTGTATTGCCATCTACTGTGACAGAAGCCTCTTCCATCCCTTCTAGCAATGCAGATTGTGTTTTTGGAGAAGTTCGGTTAATTTCATCGGCTAATACGATATTTCCTAATAGAGGACCAGGTCGGAATTCAAATTGCATTGTGCTCGGATTATATATTGATACCCCTACAACGTCAGAAGGTAATAAATCTGGGGTGAATTGAATTCTTTTGAACTCTGCACTTACTGATTTCGCTAGTGAACGCACCATCATCGTTTTACCGACACCCGGCACGTCTTCAAGTAAAATATGGCCTTTCGCTAATAAAGCCACTAAGCTTAATTCTGCGTTTTCGCGCTTACCAATCATTACTTTTTCAATATTATTTAAAACCTTCTCTACCTCATATTGCATATTAATTCCTCCCGAGCCAAAGTTATTAGAATTCACTAACTATTATTAAGGATACCCAAGTTAGCCATATTTGTACAATTAATGTAATAATATTCCTCCACTAAATATTAGTACGCTCTACTATTTTAATCAAATAAAAAACTATCCATCTATTTTGATGAATAGTAATTTAAAATCAGCTATTTGATTCAGATCGAATTACGGTACGTCTTATTGCGTACCTTCATTTTTGTCGTCCAATTAACGTTCACTGCATTTCGCAGTAAATGATTATGAATGGACGGACCATTTTCATCTGCAAAAAGTATACCCTTAACAATTAGACGACCCTTTTGATTCACAAGTTTATGTTGTTGCTTTTTATTTTGCTTTTTCTTTTTAGCATCCTCTTGAAGGTGCTGATGAAGACCTTGGTGCATTGAACTTTGAAAAAGTGCCTCTTCAGCATTCGGTAAACGTCGTTGATTTCTATATACACTTGAAGTCGTTCCTTTAACTCTCGAAGTCCTCATCCTCACACCTCCTCTTCTACTAATATACCGTGAGTACTACTAGAAAATAAAGCACTCTGCCTTTTTCCCACTAAAAATAAAACACACATCCTCAATTTTTTAGAGGATGTGCGTTTAGGCTTATTTCCAAAAATCATCAAAAATCGTAATCGGTAAATTACGTTTATGCTGCGTACGCAAATAAAAACCTTCTAGCGTTTCTGCCGCACTTTTAGGAATTTCTTTGCCTTCTAAGTAATCATCTATTTGATCATATGTCACACCTAAAGCCACTTCATCCGGTAAAGAAGGACGGTTTTCTTCTAAATCAGCTGTGGGCGTTTTTAAATATAGGTGCTCTGGACAATTTAAATGCGCTAGCAATTGTTTTCCTTGGCGTTTATTCAAACGAAAAATCGGGGTTAAATCCGCAGCGCCGTCGCCGAACTTTGTGAAGAAACCAGTTATTGCTTCTGCAGCATGATCTGTACCTAATACAACTGCACCATTCATCGCCGCAATTGCAAATTGAACTTTCATACGTTCACGGGCTTTTTCATTCCCCTTCACGAAATCACTCAGCTCAACACCTGCATCCTTTAATGATTGTACACTGGCATCCACAGCAGGCTTTATATTAACCGTATAAATCGATGTTGGCTTAATGTAATCAAGGGCGTCTTGGCAATCCTTCTCATCCGCTTGTACACCATAAGGTAAACGTACTGCCCAAAATGAATATTTTTGCTCGCCTGCCTCTGCATTTAATTCATCTACCGCAAGTTGAGTCAGCTTCCCTGTCAATGTCGAGTCTTGCCCTCCACTAATTCCGAGCACAAAACCTTTCAAGAATGAATTTTTTACCGCATATTCCTTTAAAAAATCCACTGTTTTTCGAATCTCTTCTTCTACATCAATTTTAGGTAATACTTTTAATTCCTCAATTATACGATTTTGCAAATTCGCCACGACCTTCACTCCTTATCGCTTTTCGATTTGATCGACCATTTCACGTACTTCTTCAATATTACGCATTTTATTGTCCCAGCATTTTTTACTTAAATCAACAGGGTATTCCTCAGGATTTAAAGCACGTTTATATTCATCCCATAAAACATTTAAATTTTCACGTGCATAATCACGCATCTCAATTAAGGTTGGATTTTCATATACAACCTCACCCTGTTCAAATATTTTCGTGTGTAAATTTTTTGCCTCAAAATTCGTCACAAACTTCGATACAAACGTATGCACAGGGTGGAACATTTTAATGCGTTCCTCATTTTCTGGGAACTCATCCGACATTGTAATATAATCGCCCTCAGATTTACCTGTATTCCGGTTAATTATTCTGTATAATTTTTTCAGCCCTGGTGTTGTCACTTTTTCAGCATTGGCCGATATTTTAATTGTATCTTCCATTTTACCCGTTGCATTTTCCATGGATACCATTTTATAAACAGCACCTAAAGCCGGCTGATCATAGGCCGTAATAAGTTTGGTGCCGATGCCCCACATATCAACGCGTGCCCCCTGCGACTTTAAATTAAGTATAGTATATTCATCTAAATCATTTGAAACAATTACCTTTGCATTCGGGAACCCAGCCTCATCTAGCATACGGCGCGCTTCCTTTGATAAAAATGCAATATCACCTGAATCTAATCGAATACCGATAAAATTGATTTTATCTCCAAGCTCTTTCGCCACGCGAATTGCTGTTGGAATCCCTGATTTAAGTGTATTATACGTATCTACTAAAAAGACACAGTTATGATGGCGCTTTGCATACGAATGAAATGCGTCATAATCATTTTTATAAGCTTGTACAAGTGCATGCGCATGTGTACCCGATACAGGAATGCCAAAAATTTTCCCTGCACGAACATTTGATGTTGAATCAAAGCCACCAATTACAGCTGCACGCGCTCCCCAAAGCGCTGCATCCATTTCCTGTGCACGACGTGTTCCAAATTCCATACCGATTTCATCTTTAATTACCTGTTTAATACGACTTGCTTTCGTGGCAATAAGCGTTTGGAAATTGGCAATATTTAATAATGCAGTTTCCACCAATTGCGCTTCTGCTAATGGCGCCTCAATTCGAACGATAGGCTCATTCCCAAAAGCGAGCTCCCCTTCTACCATTGAAAACATGTCCCCCGTAAAACGTACATCCTTTAAGTAAGAAAGAAAATCTTCTTTATAACCTAATTCCTCACGCAAATAAGCTATATCAGACTCCGAAAATTTAAAGTTTCTTAAGTATTCCATCATTCGCTCAAGACCCGCAAAAATTGCATAGCCGTTACCGAATGGTAGCTTTCTAAAATAAAGTTCAAAAACTGCTTTACGATTATGGATTCCATCAGCCCAATAACTTTCTACCATATTAATTTGATATAAATCTGTATGAAGCGTTAAGCTGTCATCTGAGTAAGTTGACTTCATAAAAATTCCCCTTCTTCCAAACATAATTAGTCATAGTATACACCATAGCACTTTACCCTTGTCACTGATATGCTATCCACAATTTATAATAAATGACTTTCCTAATAGCGCTTATTGTATTGTCTTATATGTATATAACAAAATATTCTATACAAATAAGGAAAAAAGAATTCCCAGATTCCAGAGAAATTGATTTCGGTGAAAAATTAAAATAACACCTGCATTTTCACCCATGTAAAGGGCGTCTTTAGTCAATATTATTTCAAAAAAGCTCCAAAAAACCTCTCGCTTAGGAGCTTTTAAAAGTAAAATATAGGTCTTAAATGTTAGGTAATTGACACCCTAGGATCATTGCTCTACATATTTTTGCTTTGCTGAAGAAGTTTAGATTCACCTGTACGTTCCCATTCTTCTACTGTTTCATATGCTTTTTCAGGAGCATATCCCTTCCCAACAAGAACGCCCATTAAAATAAACTCTTGAAGAATGTGAGTCATATTAATTCCTCTCTTAGTGTCCTCTAAGCCTTCTTTCACTAAAAACTCAGTATGGTTTATCCATTCATCTGGGGTCTTTCCGTAAATTGCTGTATTTCCATTACCCAAATCTTCTTCCATAGCCATTGCATCAGCTTTAGTCTCATGAACCGTACCAAACGGGTGGTTTGGAGGGGCATATATTGAATATAGTTTCAATGGAGTATTCCCTATATTCGTTAGATTGTGCCACGTTCCAGCGGGTATGAAAATAGCTGAGTCATCAAAGACTGTCCATTGGTAATTTAAATCATCTTTGCTCTTACCCATCCGTACAAACCCTTGACCTTGTTCCACACGTAAGAACTGATCCACATTAGGGTGCATTTCTAAACCGATATCTTCACCTACATTGAGACTCATTAATGTGAGTTGCAAATGATTCCCTGTCCATAGCGCTGTACGGTAAGTATTATTTTGTTTGGTTGCCTCATTAATATTTATAGCAAATGGGTTTGCTCCATAATCTTTTAGTACGTTTCTGTCATCATTATAAAAAGACCCATAAGAACCAAATGCCAACTCATCAGGGATATCCCAATAACCAGTAGGATTTCCAGGAGTATGAGGATATTGATACGTATAAGGCGCATTGTACATTTTTATCAATCCCTTCGCGTTCATATATTATTTATAAGTTATCTTATGTACGTTAGAAGAAGGAGGTGTCAGTATTTTTGTGTAAATGACTTTTCAGCTGTTCCAGGTAGATCGTCACTTCGGTACATTAGTCATATTCTTATTGTTGTTTTCTATAATGATTTAAGATGGTAATATTCAGTTATTAACTTGGTAATATATGTATTTAACTACTAAAAAAAGGAGGTTTTAAGTGAGTAAGAAAAAGTTTTTAGCACCGTGTTTAACAGTATCTATATGTCTTGTATTTTTTATAGGGTGTGATAATCCAGAAGACTCTACCAAAGAAAATGAGGTTGTTTTAACGGAGGGTCTAGTAGAATCGAATAAACAAATAGTAGATTTGCAATTGAAGGTTACGGAATTAGAAGAAACTCTTAGTGCATTTCAAAAGGATACTATGGACGAAAGTAACTATCAAAACATTCAACTGTATAATTTAAATAAGATAGTAAACGCTTTACCCGATGTCGAGAATAAATACGGCTACATTGAAAGTATTTCAGATAACGGGGAAGTCATTGTAAACAGAGTAGATATGTTATCGGATGAATCGATGCCGAATGGGTACCTAATAAATAATTTAGAAAAAAATGAAACATTTAAAGTAGATAGCAAAACGCTCTACTATACGGTAGAAGAAGTAGCTCCAGTAAATGTTAGTCTCGAAGATTTTAAAGTTCAAATCCAAGAATATCCACGATTAATGATTTTTACAATTATAGATGAAAAAGTAATTATAGTAAGTCAACAATACCTTCCTTAAAAATACTATGTAAACGAGAAGGTTAACTGTTAGGTATTTACGTGAAAATCGGGGACTTTATTCAGGAAAGGCCCCGATTGTTGTAGTTAACTAAGGAAACCACTTTAGAAAAAAAGCACCAAAAGATAATTTAGCAACATAGATAATGAAACTTTTTTATTATACTTTCGTACAACATTATATACGGAAAATATTTTAATTAATGGATTATATTAACAGAATCTCAGGAATCCCGTTAACTTCTGATACCAACTGATTATTCCCTATTCCATACTAACAGGAGGCTAATATGAGCAATCGAGTGAACATAGCGTATACATACAATAATTCAAATAAAGGCATAACAAAGATTTGGACAACACTTCCTATGGATCATCCAGATACAAGTGCTTCACATAAGGCCGAAAATAAATATGTTGATGACGGCCAAAACACTGTTTTTACGTTAACATTAAAAGAAAATGAATTGTTTACCATCAATTATTCCATCGATACACAAAAGCCATGTAACATAACGCAGCTTTCTGAAACAGAAAGAGCCTACTATTTACGAAGTGGTACGTTAATTGTAGTAGATTCAAAAATGAAAGATTTGGCACTTCAAATTACAGCTCAGGCTGACACAGTTACTGAGAAAGCTGAGGCCATCTTTTATTATTTAGTGAATGAATACAAATATCTTAATCCACCTAAAAGTAGAGGCAGCCTATCATTTTTACAAACGAAACAAGGCGACTGCGGGGAGTATGCATTTCTATTTACTTCACTTTGTCGTTCGCTTGGGATTCCATGTAGATCAGTTGTCGGTACGTGGGCGCACGGAAAAATGAATGCACATGTATGGAATGAGTTTTTTGTAGAAAATGATGGTTGGATTCCAGTAGATTGTAGCGTAGCTTATATGCAGAAAAATAAGAAATTCAATTATTTACTTAGCAATTTTCGCACGTTTAAATGGACCCGCTATTTTGGAGAACTAGAAGGTCAACGCGTTATTTTCTCCTATGATGCGGAAATTGCCCTTCCAACTTTTCATAATACGCCCAGAGATGTTTTACAACAAGCAGCCTACCCCCCGCTTGTACCTTTTCAGGTGAATGACAGTCCTTTTTACTGGGGTTATGAATCGATTAATGGGTATGCGCCTTATATCCAGCCGATTTATGTTCAGTTTGCAGAAGAAAATTTAACTGTACCTACGAAAAAGGATGTTAACAAATACTTAGGGCAGTGGAAAATCACTGAAACGGGCAGCCAACAATTCTTTTATACATTAAAACAGGTTTTAATGTATTTAGTTATTCCCTTCGGACCATTGAGCTTAATTATTAATAATCCGTTATTCAGTGTACTATTTGGGATAGCCTTCGTTCTATTTTGTATCTCTTTTATTGCCCGGAAAGAGCGAATCGTCTTGTTCAGCGTCTTCACTTTATATTTTATGCTCTACCTAGGCTCGAATATAACGAAACTAATTTAGAGCGGTTTTGAAGGTAACTTATTAA
>JAZLIT010000036.1:0-44721 GCA_045617525.1 Solibacillus sp.
ATAAAGGGGATATGGAAATGGGAAATGTATATATTGTTGATGGAGCACGTACAGCCTTTACAGCATTTGGAGGTTCATTCGCGGGGACGGATGCAGTGGAGTTAGGAACGGTGACAGCGATTGAGGCATTGAAGCGTGCCAATATTAGCCCGGAGCAAGTGGATCATGTTGTGTATGGAGGGGTAATCACAACTGGAGCAAACTCGGCTTATTTAGCACGTCATATCGGATTGAATGCAGGCGTTCCTCAGGAGGTGGCAGCACTAACGTTGAATCGTCTATGCGGGTCAGGGATGCAGTCCGTAATAACAGCGGCACAGCATATTTTACTTGGGGAGGCGGATGTGGTTTTAGCTGGTGGTGCGGAAAATATGTCGCAGTCACCATACTCAAATTTCGAGCAACGTTTTAACGCGCCAAAGCTTGGGAATATGCAGTTTATTGATATGTTACAAGCGACTTTGACGGATAAATATACGGGTGAAGGCATGGGTATGACGGCCGAGAAATTGGCAGGTATTTATTCGATTAGCCGTGAGGAGCAGGACAAGTTCGCTCTACTTTCTCAGGAGCGTGCGGCTGCTGCACGTGCTGCAGGCAAGTTTGCACAGGAGATTGTCGCGGTGCCAGTCAAGACGCGTAAGGGCGAAGTGCTTATTGATACGGACGAGCATATTAAAGAAGGCGGTACGATGGAATCTCTAGCGAAGCTACGACCTGCATTTAAGAAAGACGGGTCAGTTACAGCAGCCAATGCATCGGGCATTAATGATGGTGCTGCATCTGTTGTTGTAGCGAGTGGAGCAATTGTGGAATCTCAAGGCTTAAAGCCGATTGCCCGCATTGTTTCTTGGGGTGTTGCAGGTGTAGATCCAACGATTATGGGGATTGGCCCGGTACCGGCAATTCGCCAAGCATTAGCCCGCGCAGAGCTGACGCTTGAGGATATGGATTTAGTGGAGATTAACGAAGCGTTCGCGGCTCAGTATTTAGCTGTTGAGAAGGAGCTTGGCCTCGACCGCGCGAAGACAAATGTAAATGGCGGTGCGATTGCACTAGGCCACCCGGTTGGCGCGAGTGGCACACGTGTTATTTTGAACGCTGCGTATGAGCTGAAGCGACGCGGAGGCAAATATGCGGTGGCAAGCCTATGCATCGGTGGTGGGCAAGGGATTGCACTTGTTATTGAAGCACAATAAAGGTTAATGAAATATGCTTGGGGGATTAAAGACCCCTAAGCATATTTTTTACGTGTAAAATCGATATCTTAAGAAATTCTTCACTTTTATATACATTAATTCTTCATTTTTAATCGCTATACTTAAAGAAAGATAACGAATTAGGAGCTGGAAAATTTGATTCAAGTAAAAGACTTACAGCACACCTTCTCCATTGGGAAAAAAGGGCGCGAGAAAAAGGTACAAGTTTTAAAAGGGATCCAATTTGACGTGCAAAAGGGTGAAATTATTTCAATCGTAGGGAAAAGCGGGTCGGGTAAATCAACGCTACTTCAAGTTATGGCAGGGTTTTTAAAACCAGATTCGGGAGAAGTATTAATCAATAATACAGACATCGTGCCGTTAAACGAAACCCAATTAGCTAAGTTTCGATTAAATAACTTCGGCTTCATTTTTCAAAATTTCCAACTGCTACCGAATCAAAATGTATTTGAAAATATTGAGCTACCGTTAAAGCTAAAAGGAATCTCAAAAGCTATTCGCAAAGTAAAAGTAAATGAAATGATTAATAAAGTAGGTCTAAAGGAAGTAGCAGACCATTATCCGAACGAGCTATCAGGTGGACAGCAGCAACGTGTAGCAATTGCACGTGCAATGATTACGGAGCCGCCGTTTATATTAGCAGACGAGCCAACAGGTAGTCTTGATATGCATACTGAGCAGGAGATTTTATTACTAATCCAAAAATTAAATCGCCAGGACAATTTAACATTCATTATTATTACGCATGATGACGAGGTTGCTTCCATTGCGCATAAGACATTCCGCATGTTTGACGGCATATTAAAGGAGGAAGTAGCGCATGTTATTTAAAGACCAGCTATCATTTATTTTTCAACATTTGAAGAAAAATAAATTACGTTTAACGATGACAACGTTAGCAACAACTATCGGATGTGCCTTCTTAATCGTTCTTGCTTCAATTGGATTTGGTGTGCAAGAAACGGTTGAGAATGAAATTTTAAATCAAGAATCAGTAACTGAAATTCAATTGTGGGGGGAAGAAAAGCTAACACCTGAGCAGAAGACTGAAATTGAAGGCATCGAACATGTCAACACGATTCTAGAGCAAGAGCGGCTAAGTGAGACACTGTTGACGAGCATTGACGATCGGCAGGCGCATTCTCCCGCACGGATACTCGATATGAGTGCAATGGCAAAGTTGCCGTCAAACTTAGCAGAAGGTCGATTACCAACAGCCGCCAATGAAATTTTTGTAGGTTATCATTTCGCGCAGAGTTTACTAAATGACGCGGATCGTAAACTAGTGGAAGAAAAGAGTAAAGAAGCTGAAGAACAAGGAACTTGGTACGACGGTAGTGAAGAAGGCTACAAAGAAAGTTTGATTGGAAAAACGGTGACATTACAATTTACACTTGATGGTGAGGAACAACCTGCAAAGACTCAAGAATTCACCATAGTGGGCGTGAAAAAGCAGCCTTCCTATGAATGGGCAACCGATAGTGAAGTGTACTTGCATGAAGACGTACAAACGATTATATCAGAGAATGGAATCGCATCATATTCGGAACAAAAAATCTATGTCGATTCCACTATAAATGTAATGCCAGTTTTAGATATATTGAAAGAGAAGAATTACCAAGTGTATTCGGTCATGGAACAGCTAGAGGAAATGGAGATTTTCTTCCTTGTATTCAAAATCGGATTAATTTTCATAGGAACAATTGCGGTATTAATTGCATCAATCGGTATTTTTAATACAATGACAATGGCCGTAACAGAACGTACGCGGGAAATCGGTATTTTAAAGGCAATCGGCGCATCACCTTCTCTAATTCAGCGTCTCTTCCTAATGGAAAGCTTATTTATCGGGGTAATTGGGACAGCTTTAGCAGTTGCAATCTCGTATTCAATTAGCTATTTAGCGAATGCACTATTACCAATAGTGTTAGAGATCGCCTTAGATGATGCTGATTTCGGAAACATGGAGATAATATTTTCTGCAATACCGCTTAGCCTCGTGTTAATCGCATCGTTTATTAGCCTATTCGTTGCTGTGTTATCAGGCTGGAGACCAGCGAAAAAAGCTACAAAGATTCAAGTAATTCAAGCGTTACAGCAACTATAGTTTTTACATTGGCGTAGAAGTTTCGTACTTCTACGTCTTTTTTTTCGTTTTATTGAAAATATCTGTGCAGATGTAATGGTTTCCATAGGTGCATTACCAAAAATATGATAATATAGATGCTATCAAACCAAACTAAAGTGAGTGATTAATCATGGTAGCAGAACAACAGTTTTTACCAATACTATTAGGCTCGGATATGAACGCATATGGCATGGCGCGTGCTTTTTATGAAGCATACGGTATTAAGCCACTTGTACTTGGGCGTGCACATTTAACAGCTACTCAAGACAGCAGGATTTTAAACTTTCAGCAAATCGACAACTTAAATGAGCAGGAACATTTTGTGCCTGCACTAGAAAAAGTGGCGAGACAGCATTTAGATAAAAAATTATTACTTTTAGCGTGTGGAGATGATTATGCCAAGCTAATTATAAAAAATAAGCCGGCCCTTCAAAAGCATTTCACAACACCTTACATTGATGAATCATTAATGGATGAAATTCTATTAAAAGAAAACTTCTATAAAATGTGTGAAAAATACAATTTCCTATACCCTGGTACAACGACGGTAACGGCTGAAAATTATCATAACTTCACCCCGCCGTTTGAATACCCGATTATAATTAAAGCGTCAAACTCAGTTGAATATTGGGCGTGTTCATTCCCAGGAAAGAAAAAGGTTTTCGTGGCGCATGATGAAGCTGAAAAAACAGCAATTTTAGAAGCAATCTATGCTTCGACTTATCAGGACACAATGATTATTCAAGAATTCATTCCGGGCGATGACTCATATATGCGTGTATTAAATGCCTACGTAGGTAAAGATGGTAAAGTGAAGCTTATGTGCTTAGGTAACCCGATTTTAGAAGAGCATTCTCCAGAAGGCATCGGAAGCTATGCGGCAATCGTGACGACGTACGATAAAGAACTAATGGATAAAGTAAAAAATTTCCTTGAAAGTATTGGCTACACAGGCTTTGCAAATTTCGATATGAAATATGATATCCGTGATAAAGAGTACAAGCTATTCGAAATCAACTTACGTAATGGGCGTTCAAGCTATTTCGTAACGGCGAGCGGTCATAACTTGATGAAATACGTAGCAGATGACCATATGCTTAACATTAAGCAAGAAACAACATATGTGCAAAACAAGCATTTGTGGATGATTATCCCTAAAGGCGTACTATTTAAATATGCTTCAAATGAGATGTTAAAAATGGAAGCAAAAAGCTTGATTCGCCAAGGTGAATGGACGAATTCATTATTCTATGACAAGGATATGAATGCGAAACGCTGGGTTAAGCTAACGCTAAATAATTTAAATTATTATCGTAAATATAAAAAATACTTCAATAATAAAGGTCTGTCAGAGTAAATGAAAAAGAAACTAGGAATTATTGGCGGCGTCGGTCCGTTAGCAACAATGTTCATTGGAGAAATGATTGTTCGCTTGACGAAGGCATCGAAAGATCAGGAACACGTGCATACGATTATTGATAATGATACGTCGATTCCAGACCGCACAGCCTATATTTTAGATACCACAAAAGAAAACCCAGTACCGGTGATGCAGCGTGATACGGTAAAGCTTGCAAGTGTAGGTGCAGAGATTATTTGTATCCCTTGTAATACAGCGCATACGTTTTATGCTGAGTTAGCGGAGGCTTCACCTGTGCCAGTACTTCATATGATTCGCGAAACAGCCAAGCGTGCAGCACAACGGGGTGCAAAGCGCGTCGGCATTTTAGCGACGGACGGGACTTTGTTCTCGAAAGTTTACCAGCACGCATTAATTGAACAAGGAATCGAGCCTGTATTACCGAACAAGGAAACACAGGCGGACCTCATGTCGATTATTTATGATTACGTAAAAGCGGGTAATGATGTAACAGCTGCGCAATGGGCTACAATTGCCAATGAAATGAAGGCGTTAAACTGCGACAAAGTCATCTTAGGATGCACAGAGCTTTCAATCGTCAATAAAGAGCTTAAACTAGGCGATTTTTATATTGACTCATTAATAGTTCTAGCCGAAGCAGCAATCGAACAATGTGGTTATGAAGTTTTGAAAAAGTAAAGTGAAAAAATTACCGTTAAAACGGTATAAATGTGCAAAGAGAAAGCCTGCTTGTGACACTAAAGCAGGTTTTCTCTTTGCCAAGCTTAGCAAGTAAAGGAAGTCCCATATGGTGTGATACACTGAATGAAAGAAAAGGTGGTTTTAAAATGTCAGTAATAAGTTTATTAAATGAAACACTACAAAAAAAATGGTCATTTGAAAAAGAAATGAAAATCCAAACAGATATGATTCCAGCAATGTTAGAAGGCAAAGACATTGTAGCAGAATCTCCAACAGGTTCTGGGAAAACATTAGCATTTATGCTTCCGATTTTAAATAAAGTAGATGCCACTAAAAAGACGACTCAAGCGTTAGTGGTAGCGCCATCTCAAGAGCTAGCAATGCAAATTGTAGAAGTAATACGCGATTGGACAGCGGGCACAGATATTACGGTGCAACAATTAATTGGTGGTGCAAATTCTGCTCGTCAAATCGAAAAATTAAAGAAGAAGCCAACAATCGTAGTTGGTACACCAGGTCGTTTAAATGAATTAATTCGCCAAGGGAAATTAAAGCTAAAAGACGTTGAAACAGTTGTACTTGATGAGTGCGATCAGCTACTAAGCCGAGATTACCGTGTTGTTGTTAAGTCATTTATCGATGATTCAGCATGGGGGCGCCAAGTTGTTGTAGTATCTGCAACGATTACTGAGGAAATTGAATTAGTGGCAGAACGCCTAATGAATGAGCCAGTGCGTATCAAAATTAGACCAGAAGATATTTTAGAAGTGGGCGGTAAAGTTGTTCACTCATTCGTAAAAGTAGATGAGCGTGATAAAACGGATATGCTACGTCGCCTTGCGAACCAAGAAGGTATACAGGCACTTGCATTTGTGAATAATATCGACCAAGTATTAATGAAAGAAAATAAATTAAAATACCGTGATGCAGCAATCGTTTCACTTCATTCTGAGATGAAAAAAGACGAGCGTAAAGGTGCATTAGATGCATTCCGTAAAGGTGAAGCACGTATTTTAATTGCAACAGATATCGCGGCACGTGGCCTAGATATTTCAGGTCTTACACATGTAATTCACGTTGATGTTCCACGCACAATTGAGCAATACACACATCGTTCTGGTCGTACAGGACGCGCAGGAGCAGATGGTGAAGTATTAACATTACTTTCTTATAAAGATGAAAAAACATATAAAAAATTTGTGCGGGATTTAAAAATTAAAGCGGTGCAAAAAATATGGAGCCAAGGTGAATTTATCGAAGGAAATGCGAAAACAGTAGCAGCTTCGAAAGAGAAGCCAAAAAAAGCAGATGCAAGTACAGAAAAGAAAACATATCAAGCCAAGTCTTCAAGTAAAGGTCGTACGTTCAGCAATTCGAAATCACCTAAAAAGGGGAAATAATCGATGACGTTTCTAGAGAAATTAGAGCAATTTGCAGAGCTTGCCGTTAAGGTAGGCGTGAATATTCAAAAGGGGCAATATTTATTAATTAATACTTCTACGGATACGCTTGAATTTACTCGACTTGTTGTGAAAAAAGCCTACGAAGCTGGGGCTGGGCGTGTGCAGGTAAATTTAACGGACGCATCATTTGAACGTGCGTTTTATGAACATGCAGCGGACGCCGAGTTTTCTCGCTACCCAAAGTGGATTGTAACGCAACGGGAGGAACTCATTGAACGCAAAGGTGCACTTCTGTGGATTGAAGCGGAAGACCCAGATTTATTAGCGGGTATTGATGTTGACCGGTTATCAAAGCAGAAAAAAACAGAAGGTGCCGCGCTAAAAAATTACCGTAAAGCGGTAATGAACGATGAAATAGCTTGGTCAATTATTGCCGTACCATCCGAAAAATGGGCAGCAAAAGTTTTCCCGGATTTATCTAGTAACGAGCAAATTCCTGCATTATGGGATGCGATTTTCAAAACGGTTCGTGTTGGCATAGAAAGTGACGTCGTTAAATTATGGCAAGAACACGTGGCAAATCTTGAAGCGCGTGCAACACTTCTAAATGAAAAGAACTACGCAACGCTTCATTACACAGCACCAGGTACAGATTTGAAAATTGATTTACCTGTGGGCCATATTTGGCAGTCAGGCTCTAGTAAAGCTCCAGATGGTACAATATTTATCGCCAATATTCCAACAGAAGAAGTGTACACGCTTCCTGCGAAGTATGGTGTAAATGGAGTAGTTCGTAACACGAAGCCACTTGTATATCACGGAAATATTATTGATGATTTTATATTAACGTTTGAGCAAGGGAAAATCGTGGATTCAAATGCAGGTGTAGGTAATGATCTTCTACAGCAGCTAATTTCCGCCGATGAAGGTTCTAAGTATTTAGGGGAAGTGGCATTAGTGCCACATCAATCGCCAATCTCAAGTTCGAATATTTTATACTACAATACATTATTTGATGAAAATGCATCGAATCATTTAGCAATAGGGGAAGCGTACCCGACTTGCTTTAAAGGTGGTCGTACACTTTCGGAAGAGCAGCTTGAAGAACATGGTATTAATGTTTCGATGACGCATGAGGACTTCATGATTGGCAGTGAAGAAATGAATATTGATGGTATTTTAGCAGATGGAACAGTAGAGCCAATTTTCCGTAATGGGAACTGGGCGTTTTAGGATTTGGATAAGCATAAAAAAGGGGTAGATTACATAAAGTAATCTACCCCTTTTCTATTAATTATTTACCGATTTTAACATCTTTTAAGCTATACATGCTGTCAGCACCTACAGAGAATCCAGAAATTTTATCAGATACACCTGTTAAGTTAGATGGGTGTAATACGAATGCCATTGGAGATTCGTCTGAAATTAATTGAATAGCCTCTTGGTAAATACCTAAACGTTTAGTTTGGTCTGCTTCACGACGACCAGCATCTAATAACTCATCTACTTTATCGCTAGAGTAGAATGAACGGTTACCTGGATCACCGTGTTGTGAAGAGTGGAATAGTGCATATAGACCGTAGTCAGCATCACCAGTAGAGTTAGACCAACCTAAGATGAACATATCGTGTTCACCAGCAGCAGTTTTCTCAAGGTAAGCACCAAACTCCATTGTTACAATCTCTAATTCGATATTAAGTTCTTTTAAAGCTTGTTGTAATACGATTGCAACGTTTTGACGCGCAGGATTGTCATTTGTCCAAAGTGAAGTTTTGAATCCGTCAGCATAACCAGCCTCAACTAATAGAGCTTTTGCTTCATCAAGGTTATAAGACATTGATGTTACATCAGTTGTGTATCCGAAAATACCAGGAGATAGTGGGCTGATTGCAGGAATACCAAACCCTTCATAAATACCATCGATTAATGTTACGCGATCAATTGCTTTTGAAATAGCTTGACGTACTAAAGCGTTATCGAATGGTGCTTTATTAGTGTTAAAACCAAGATAAGTTAATGAAGATGTAGCTGTTTCTAAAACAGATGCATCAGAGAATGAATTAACGTTTGCTACTTGGCTAGGCTCAACAGCACCGATAATGTGTGCATTACCCGATTGTAACTCAGCTACGCGTACCGAACTTTCTGGAATTACTTTAAACGTTACAGAATCGATTGCAGGAGCAGTACCCCAGTAATCAGTATTTTTTTCTAATTTAATTGCTTCACCAGGAGTCCAAGAAACGAATTTGAATGGACCAGTACCTGCTGGGTTTGTTCCAAGTACATTACCAGCTTTGTCATCTCCAGTAATTCCAGCATAATCTGCCGCAATTGATTTAGGAGAGATAATTGCCCCACCATTATGCGTTAAGTGCGCAAGTAATGGAGAGAAAGGATATTCAGTAATGAATTGAACTGTGTTTTCATCAATTACTTTAACTTCAGTTACCATTTCAAATAAGAATGCACGAGGAGAACCTACTTCTGGATCAAGTAAACGATCGAATGATTGTTTTACAGATTCAGCATTGAATGTTTCGCCATCGTGGAATTTAATACCTGTACGTAGCTTGAATTCAAAAGTTAAATCATCAACTTGTGTCCAAGACTCCGCTAAACCAGGCGCTAATTCACCAGCAGAATTACGAATTACTAATGTTTCGTAAAGATTTGATTGCACATTTGAAGATTGTACGTCGTTAGAACCGTGTGGGTCTAATGAACTTGCATCAGATAACTCAGCAATTACTAAATCTCCACCAGCAGCGACTTCTTCACTACCACCAGTTTCTTCTCCAGTCTTACCTTCATCAGTACTAGATGGCTCTTCGTCTTTATCGCCACAAGCAGCTAAAACTAGCGCAAGTGTAAATGTTAGAAGGAGCATCCATAATGATTTTTTAGAAAACTTCATCTCTAATAACCTCCTTTATTGTGCTAGAATATTACAGTTTTGTAACATCTCCCTAAAATATAGCACAATTAATTAATATTATTCAACACAGAATAACTAAAAATATGGAATATTCAGCATTTTAGGAGAAAAAGATTTTATTAGAATAATAATTTACGCCACAAGATATAAAGTAGAAAATGCGTGTAATTAGCAATTAGATCGGATGAATAATGGATATTATTACCTTTATTTATAAGGGAGAATAATGTTTAGGTGAAACATTTTTGTAATATTAATTAACAGAAAATAAATAATCGTTGAAAAATTATGTTTTTGATAGTTATAATTTATATACATGATAAAAATCTCTGTTTTTTAAAAAATGAAAGGAATGGTGCAAATGGGTACTCAAGTAGAAAATAAAGTAGTTTTAAAGAAACGTAGTCCTCAATTGGAAGCGTTCCGTACTGTAATGAAGCGACTTTATAAAAATAAAGCAGCAGTTATAGGTGGCGTAATTATTGTATTCTTTATTCTAGTCGCAATTTTTGGGCCATTATTAATTAAGACAGACCCAAATTATCAGGAAATCTTGAATAAGCTTCAACCTCCTTCGAAAGAGCATTGGTTCGGTACGGATAATTTTGGACGTGATATCTTCTCACGTATTATTCATGGCGCGGGATTAACATTAATGGTTGGCTTTTTATCTGTTGCAATCGGAGGGATTGTAGGAGTTGTTTTAGGAATCGTCGCTGGCTATTACGGTGGTTTAATTGACACAATTACAATGCGTGTGATGGATGTATTATTAGCTTTCCCAGGTATTTTATTAGCACTTGCGATTGTTTCTGTATTAGGGGGAAGTATTCAAAATGTAATTTTAGCTGTAGGGATATTCTCGGTACCAGCATTTGCTCGTATCGTACGAGGGTCTACACTTCAAGTAAAGAAACTTGAATATATAGATGCGGTAAGATCGCTCGGTGCGTCTGATACGCGAATTATATTCCGCCATATTTTGCCAAATATCATGTCGCCAATTATTGTACAAGCAACAATGCGCGTGGCAACTGCAATTTTAACAGCTTCAGGTTTAGCATTCTTATCTTTAGGTGCACCACCTCCTACGCCAGAGTGGGGTGCAATGCTGAATGACGGACGTACATATATGCATAATGCAAGTCATATGGTCCTGATTCCAGGTATGATAATTGTCATTGTTGTTTTAGCATTTAATATTTTTGGCGATGGATTGCGTGACGCGCTTGATCCGAAAATGAAGCAATAAGGGGGGAACAGTAAATGACGAAATATATTATCCGACGTTTATTACAAACGATTCCGGTTTTACTAGGTGTTTCGATTTTAGTGTTTTCACTAATGTTCCTTATTCCGGGTGATCCTGCACGTATAATGGCAGGTGAAGGTGCATCAGAGCAAACCGTTGAAAACATTCGTGAAAAACTTGGCTTAAATGATCCGGCTTATGTGCAGTATGGTCGCTATTTATCAAATGTATTACAAGCTGATTTAGGAAATTCTGTACGAAGTGGGCGTCCTGTAATGGATGAAATTCAAGCGCGCTTTTGGACAACGGTAGAGGTTTCACTGTATGCAACAATTTTGGCCGTATTTTTAGGGTTAATCGCTGGTATTATTTCAGCGGTAAGACATTATACATTATCTGATGTATCGATTATGATTATTGCTTTATTCGGTTTATCGATGCCGAATTTCTGGTTAGGGTTAATGCTCATTCAATGGTTTGCGCTCGGTAATTTACCGTTTGATATTCCGTATCCAGAGTTTCTCAAAATGCGACCATCTGGCTGGGGCGAGTCATGGCGTCAAATGATTTTACCCGTTATTACACTAGGAACCGGTGGCGCTGCAATTATTGCACGTATGACTCGTTCTTCAATGCTTGAAGTAATTGATCAAGACTATATCCGAACAGCGCGTGCAAAAGGTGTGTCAGAAAGAGTAGTAATCTATCGTCATGCGTTAAAAAATGCACTGATTCCAGTTGTAACTGTAATCGGACTAGAGTTCGGTGGTTTCTTAGGTGGAGCTGTATTAACTGAAACAATTTTTGCCATTAACGGTATGGGTCGTTTAACAATTGATGCTATTAGAACACGTGACTTCCCTGTTGTTCAAGGAACTGTGCTTGTTTTTTCTGTATTATTCGTGTTTGTAAATTTACTCGTTGATATTTCATATAAATTCTTAAACAAACGAATCGACTTAAATTAATAAGATTGGAAAAGAGGTGACAAAACTATGAGTGAGCAAAACATTTTAGAAGTCCGTAATTTAAAAACTTCCTTTTCAACAGATGCAGGAGAAGTTCGTGCAGTAGATGGGGTAAGCTTTGAGCTACCTAAAGGGAAAACAATAGGAATCGTTGGTGAATCAGGTTCTGGAAAAAGTATTACCTCGCTGTCAATTTTACGCTTACTTGCGAACAATGGGACGATTAAAGGTGGCGAAATATTATTTAAAGGGCAAGACATCACGAAATTAACTGAAAAGCAAATGCGTGAAATACGAGGAAATCAAATTTCAATGATCTTCCAAGAGCCGATGACTTCATTAAATCCTGTTTTCACAGTGGGTCAGCAAATTAGTGAAACAATTTTAATTCATAAAAAGGTATCAAAGAAGGAAGCATTGAGGCTTTCAATTGAAATGCTAAAGCTTGTTGGAATTCCTTCTCCAGAGAAGCGTATGAAGCAATATCCATATGAATTATCAGGAGGAATGCGCCAACGTGTAATGATTGCTATGGCACTAGCTTGTGACCCTGAGATTCTTGTGGCCGATGAGCCGACAACAGCGCTAGACGTAACAATTCAAGCGCAAATTTTAGAGTTGATTCGTGACCTTCAAAATCGTTTAGGCATGTCTGTAATTATGATTACACATGACCTAGGTGTAGTAGCTGAAACATGTGATTATGTTGCGGTCATGTATGCTGGTCAAGTTGTTGAGTATGCAGATATTCGTACGTTATTTAAAAATCCGAAGCATCCATATACACTTGGCCTTTTAAATTCATTGCCTCGTCATGATATTGATCAAGATAAATTAATTCCAATTAAAGGAATGGTACCAAGTCCTTTTGATATGCCTGTGGGTTGTCGATTTGCACCACGTTGCCCAGTTGCTACAGAGTTATGTCATTCAAAAATGCCAAACTTAGAAAGCAAAGGCGATAATGATAAAATTCGCTGCTGGTTATATTCAGATGAATGGGATGGAGATACGGAGGTGACGCTATATGGTGAAAAAAGAACTGTTAAAGGTTGAGGGGCTGAAGCAATATTTCCCAATTAAAGGGGGCTTTTTTGGCCGTACTGTCAATTATGTTAAGGCATTAGATGGTATTTCATTTACCGTTTATGAAGGTGAAACTGTAAGTATTGTAGGTGAATCCGGCTGTGGTAAATCAACTACTGGGCGTGCGATTCTTCGATTAGAAGAACCGACAGAAGGTAGCGTTGAATATATGGGGACGGATTTAACAAAAATCTCAAAACGTAAAATGCGAAAGTATCGCAAAGATTTACAAATTATTTTTCAAGATCCATATGCGTCAATTAATCCTCGTCAAACAGTGGCAAGTGTTTTAAATGAAGCGATGCATATTCAAAAGGTGTTACCAGCAGCAGAGCGACGTGCACGTATTGAAGAGTTATTGGAAACAGTAGGATTGCGCTCCTACCAAGCTGACCGTTATCCACATGAGTTTTCTGGGGGCCAGCGCCAACGAATCGGTATTGCACGTGCCTTATCGGTGGATCCAAAGCTAATTATTTGTGATGAGGCAGTTTCAGCATTGGACGTTTCAATTCAAGCGCAGGTTTTAAACTTATTAGAAGAGTTACAGGATGAATATGGCTTAACCTACTTATTCATTTCGCATGACTTAGGTGTTGTGCGCCATATTTCTGATCGTATTATCGTGATGTATTTAGGGAAAATTGTTGAGATTGCAGATAAGGTGAGCTTATTTGAGAATCCTCAACATCCGTACACAAAAGCATTACTCTCAGCAATTCCTGTGCCAGACCCAGATGCTAAAAAGGACCGAATCATTTTAAAGGGAGATGTACCTTCCCCAATCGATCCACCAGAGGGCTGTCGTTTCCATACGCGTTGCCCGTTTGCGACAGATAAATGTAGTAAAGAAGAGCCGCTACTTCGAACTTCTGAATTAATGCAGACTGGGCATGAAGCAGCTTGTCATTACATGGAAGAAATCTCGCGCGGCGAGATGCAACCTAATTATTAACGGTTAGAGCCATTCCTAAGGGAGTGGCTTTTTTTATTTAGGAATGTACGTTCTCATTTCTGGTCATTATGTTGAAAGACATGCTAAAATGGAAGTACGAAAATATGGAGGCGATTTGATGAAACTATTTCATACAGCGGATTGGCATTTAGGGAAGCTCGTGCAAGGAGTTTATATGACGGAGGACCAATGCTTTATTTTAAATGAATTTTTACTTGCGATAGATGAAGAAAAACCGGACGTAGTAATTATCGCTGGTGATTTATATGATCGCTCATTACCTCCAGTTGAAGCAGTAAATTTACTTGATGACATTTTTCAAGAAATTATTATTAAGCGAAAAACGCCTATTATCGCTATATCAGGCAATCACGATAGCCCCACAAGATTAGAGTTCGGTAGCAAGCTAATGAAGGAAAGTGGGCTACATATTGTTGGCGAATTATCAGAAAAGCACCAGCCAATTATTTTGAACGATGCGTATGGAGAAGTTCACTTCCATGCGATTCCTTTCGCGGAGCCTTCAATTATAAAATCAGTATATCAAGATGATTCAGTTGTCTCCTATGATGATGCAATGAAGAAGATTACATCAGAAATTGTTGGGAATATGAAATCAGGAGTCCGTCATGTAGCAATCGCTCATGCATTTGTTACAAAAAATGGAGAAAAGCAAGAGAACACAAGTGATTCAGAACGTCCACTCGCAATTGGTGGGTCAGAATGTGTAAATTCAGCGTATTTTATGCCGTTTCATTACACAGCTTTAGGCCATTTGCATAAAGCCCATAAAGTACAGGATGATAAGATTTGTTATTCAGGTTCGCCACTTAAGTATTCATTATCGGAAGCGCTGCATGAGAAGGGCTTTTATAGCATTGAATTACTAGCCGACGGACAAATTCAAAAGGAAAAAAGAAAGTTAAAGCCAGTTCGAGATTTGCGTGTTGTTGAGGGTACCATGCAGGAAATTCTTCGCCATGAAGAGAGCGAGGATTATGTATTCGTGTCATTAACGGATTTAACACCGGTCGTTGGCGCAATGGAACAAATTCGCACCGTCTATAAAAATGCGATGCATGTTTCGCGTAAATCATTGATGACAAAGGATAAAACTGAGGATGATGTTCAAGTAACTGAGCGTGCCGAGTTAGATGATGCGACTTTATTCCAAGCATTTTGCGAAGAAATGACGGGCAATCTGCCTTCTGAAATGGCTCGAGAAATTTTTGCGGAAGTGCTGCAGGAGTTATTAGATGATGAGCATGAACGCGTGGAGGTACAGGAGAAATGAAGCCAATACAATTAACATTAAGTGCATTTGGTCCTTATAAATCAGAGGAAATAATTGATTTTACAGAGCTACAGGACAATCGATTATTTGTCATTTCGGGTACTACAGGTGCAGGGAAAACATCGATTTTTGATGCTATTTGCTTTGCGTTATACGGGACAAGTAGTGGCTCTGATCGTGATCAAACTAAAATGCTACGTAGTGACTTTGCAAACGATGATACGCATACTGGCGTAGAGTTGATTTTTGAAATGCACAGCAAAAAATATCGTGTACTTCGTCAATTAAGCCATGTGAAAAAAGGGCGTAAAACAGCTACAGGTGAGAAGTACGAGCTATATGAAATTATAACTGACGGAACAGAAGTTGCAGTAGTAGAACGCCAACGCGTATCTGATATTAATCCAAAAATAGAAGAAATTATTGGGCTTACTTATGATCAATTTTCACAAATTGTAATGTTGCCACAAGGTGAGTTCCGCAAATTATTAACATCGCAATCCGAGAATAAAGAAGCGATTTTACGCAAAATCTTCAAAACAGATCGCTACGGAAAAATGGTGAAAAAGCTAGAGGATAAAAAACTGAAGGCTGAGCATGATGCACGAGCAGCGAAAGGAATGCGCGATTCTTATATTGAGCAAATTGCAGGGGCGTTACCTGTTCGTGAATCTGAATTATTTAACTCGCTTGAAAGTAATTCAAATGTTTATCAGATCCAGCAAGCGTTGCAACAAGAGCAGCACTATTACCATGAGAAAATTGAAAAGGATCACAAGATTTATTTAGAGAGTAGTGCGGCATTAGGCAAGAAGAATGAGCAGTTTTTGGAAGCAAAAACTTTAAATATACGTATTGATGAGCTTGAACACACTAAGCAACAGGTGCATCAAAAAGAACAGGACATGCCATTGTATGAGAAGAAGTTAGAGCAAGTAGAAGCCGCAAGACGAGCCGCTACATTACATCATTTAAATGCGCATTGCCTAAAGCTAAAGCAGGATTTGACGCAAAAAGAAGGAGCTTTGCAAGAAGCACAGGCAAACTTAAGTAAAACTGAAAATAGCTTTTTACAAGCGGAAGCTCAATTTGAACAAGAAAAATCAAATGAGCAAAAACGTGAACTAACGGTGAAAACGGTACTCCATCTGAAGCACTTAGTGGATCCTTACGAAAAAGTGGAAGAAGTTAAAGTGAAAGTTGGCCATTTAAATGCTGAAATGGCTCGGCAGCAAAAGCACATCGTCACATTGAAAGAAGTCTTTGAAGCAAAGAAAAAGAAGGAACCGCTATTAAAAGAATTAATCATGGCTACAGAAGATGATGTAAAAAAGGGTATGCTTATATCAGAGAGAATAAAAGAAGTGCAAGATAGTATTACATTAATTAGTAAGTACACGCAAGAAGTGGCTAATTATAAGAAAGCAGAAACGGTAGCAAAGTCAGCACTGGAGCGCTATCAAATTTCATATACGAGTTATCAAGAGCTTGAAAAAAACTGGTTGAACAATCAGGCGGCGGTACTTGCATCGGCATTAGTTGCGGGACAATCTTGCCCAGTTTGCGGTAGTACAGAGCACCAAGCGGTTCATTTTAACGCGGAAAGTCAAATTGATCAAGTAACATTAGAGGCAGCAAGAGCTAATTTAGCAGAGTTAGATCAGCAAAAAAATAACGCGTCAATTCAATTTAATATTTCAAAATCTAAAGTAGATGAGTTAGTGGCGCAGTTAAATATGGGTGAAATTGATCCTGCTAATATAGCTATTTATGAGTCGAAATTAGCTGAGTTCACAACCATTTGGAGCTTCACGAAACAACAGGAAGAAAAGCTTGTAAAATTGAAGCAAGAGCTAGACAGCTATCATGAAGAGATAACCTCAGATGAAAAGAATATTTTAGCCGAAGTAGAGGCAGCATTACAGGTTGAAAAACAATACATTGCAGATAAATCAAAGCTTGATGAGTTAATGAAAATGATTGAACCGAGCATTGAAAATTTATCGGCACTAATGGCGAAAATAACCGAAGCAGAGACACTTTCAAAAAAAATGCAGGAAGCTTGGGAAAAAGCACAACAGCAGTATCAAACGCTTCAGACAGAGAAAGCAACGAATTCACAAGCTGTTTTGTTTATGTCAACGCAAGTACAGGAGCTAACAGACCAGCTATCAATTTCTCGTGATCAATTTAATCAGGAAATGAAAACAGCCGGGTTTGACACGTATGGGCAATATACTGCAGCAATTTTAGATGAAAGTGTTATTAAGCAAATGAATGATGATTATATGTCTTTCAGAAATTCATTACATGCCTTACAGCAGAAGGTTGTGGATGAGCAAGCATACTTAACAGGATTGCAAAAGGTAGATTTAACTTTGTTACAGGAAGAATTACAGCTATTAAAAAGTGCAGAGGAAAATGCATTTGAGATGTATAAAAAAACGCAGCAATATGAATTGGCTTGTACCGAGTTTATTGAAAAGCTAGCACATGTAGCAGATGAGATTCATCGACTTGAAGATGTTTCGAATCAAATTGTCGATTTATATAATATGTTAAAAGGGCAAAATTCAAAAAAGATTTCGTTTGAACGCTATGTGCAAATGGGCTATTTAGAGCAAATTACTGAGGCTGCAAATGTACGTCTTCGAAATTTATCAAATGGACAATATAGCTTACTATGCTCGGATCGCCAAGAATCGCATGGCCGACAAAGTGGCTTAAGCTTGGATGTTTATGACGGTTTTACAGGGCAAACACGTGATGTGAAATCATTATCAGGTGGCGAAAAATTCAATGCATCCTTAAGTTTGGCACTAGGTATGGCTGATGTTATTCAAAGCTTCCAGGGCAATGTACGAATTGATACGATGTTTATTGATGAGGGTTTTGGTTCATTAGATGAGGAATCATTAATGCGAGCAATCGATACGTTAATAGAACTGCAAAACACAGGGCGTATGATAGGGGTTATTTCTCATGTGGCCGAGTTGAAAGATGCGATACCAGCTATCCTTCAAGTTGAAAAATTAAAAGAAGGCTACAGCAAGACTAGATTTGTGCTGAAATAAGAAAGGACGAGTGAACGTAGATTTTTCTACGTAGCTCGTCCTCTTTTTCAGGGGGTTCATAAAGATTTACTTTATTTACGTGCTGACGTTTTGGGAGTAGGGATTTTTGAAGTGCTATTTTTATTATTAATCATTTTTTTTACGATAGGATAAATAACGGGTGCATATTTAATAGCTGCTTTTACGATTTTTCCAATCTTTATAGTGGTCGCTCCTTACATTTGAATGATATATTTAATTTACCCAAGTATAGTTAACTAAACACGTTAGCGCACTACTTTTATTGCTTGCATAATATTCCAAATAATAATAGCGACTTCAACAATGAGTGATACTATCAATAAGCTAAATAGGAGAAATATGAGTGGTGTATTAAACGTATTTCCAAATGTATAAAAAAGAATAAATGCGATTATGATACTTAAAAGAATTGCAATAAGAATTGACATAAGGTGAGACATAAAGGCACGTTTAGCATGATATTTAACATCCTTCTCTTTTGTAACAAAATAAATAATAATGGGGATTAGAAAGGGTGCGAAAAGTACACTTAAATAACTTAATGCACTTAAAAGTTTTTTATTTTCCATCGGCGCAAACACCTCCTCCTACTTACTTACACTAGTTTACGAAGAAATAGACATGAAATTTCAGAAAATTAATAATTGATTTCATTATAATGATACGCTAAACTGAAACTGTTGAGAATTTAAATGATGTATTTACCACAAGGGGGGCCGAGCTTTAATCGGCTGAGATTGTGCATGAAGATGCTGCACTGACTCTTAGAACCTGTAAGTTAACGCTTGCGTAGGGATTGTGGATAGAAACCGACTTCAAACGATGTCAGGCTCTGTCCTGTTATCGTTTTTTTGTTGTCTTCTATTCCTTCCGGGCGATGTACTCGGATAAGGGGGAAAATGAAAATGGAGAAAAAAAGATTACTAATGCTAATGGAAATTGCGATCTTTGCAAGTGTTGGGCTAGTGCTCGACCAAATTTCATTTAAGCTATGGGCTCAAGGTGGCTCAATCAGTCTCGTAATGCTTCCAATACTTCTAATTGCAATACGCTGGGGTTTATCAGCCGGACTCATTACAGGCTTGCTAATCGGTATTTTACAAGTCGTATTTGGTGCTTACGTTTTACACTGGTTGCAAGGGTTGATTGATTATGGAATTGCTTTTACGATTGTAGGGTTTGCTGCAATTTTTAGAAAGCCAATATTTAATGCAATTTCTGCGAGTAACAATAAGAAATTCATTTTTTACATGCTGCTAGCAACAACTTTCGGTGGGATGCTACGATTTGCCGCACACTTAATTGCCGGGGTCGTATTCTTCAAGGAATTCGCAGGTGATGATAACGTATGGGTGTATTCGATTATTTACAATTGCACATATATGATTCCAGCCATAATTTTAACAGCTATTACTGCTGTGTTACTATTTAAAGCTTCACCAAAATTTATAAAAATAGATTGATTAAAAGGGCGTAACCTCAAGGTGAGGAACGCCCTTTATTTGTTGTTTAAACTATTCAATAGTAACGCTAATGGAAGTGCACCATAAAATAAAAAGTGTAATAATGTTTTTACGAGTGATGCTTTTTGATTTTTTAGCACCAATAAATAGAATGCTTACTGTTATAATAAGAACAAGAGCAAGTGTCAAAAAAACAACTATTATAGTCTACAGTGATGCCAATTCAGGCAGGATTATGAATGGACACATCTTTTCACAATTGTGCTATATTAGTATGTAGACATTTATTGATGGAAGGACGTTTAAAAATGATTGTAAAAACACAAGAAGAAATTCAAGCTTTCAAAAAAATAGGACGCATTGTTGCTGAAATACGTGAGGAAATGAAGGCGGCCACTAAACCGGGCGTTACAACGAAGGAATTAGATGAAATCGCAGAACGTATGTTTGCAGAGGTTGGCGCTATTTCAGGTCCAAAAGGTGAATATGATTTCCCTGGCTATACATGTATTTCGGTAAATCACGAGGTTGCACACGGGATTCCAGGTGAAAAAGTAATTCAAGAAGGCGACCTAGTGAACATTGACGTTTCAGGCTCGTTAGATGGATACTTCGCAGATACTGGTATTTCATTTGTAGTTGGAGATGGTTATCCAGACAAAGAGAAGCTTTGTGCTGTAGCGAAATCTTCATTCGAACGTGCAATGACAAAGGTTAAAGCTGGATCTAAATTAAATCAAATTGGTAAAGCCGTTGAGCGCGAGGCAAATGACCATGGCTTAACAGTTATTATGAACTTAACAGGTCATGGTTTAGGGAAGTCTCTTCACGAAGCACCAAACCATATTTTAAATTACTACGATGCATGGGATTCAACAATTATGAAGGAAGGTATGGTTTTAGCTGTAGAGCCATTCATTTCAGCGAAGGCAGAGCATATTGTAGAATCAGGTGATGGTTGGACATTTATTACACCAGATAAATCACTTGTAGCGCAAATTGAGCACTCAATTATCGTAACAAAAGGCAAACCAATTATTTTAACTTCTTTAGAAGACTAATTAAAAAACCCTAGGCTGCACGTGCTTAGGGCATTGGGAAACTACAATTTAAAAATAGGGCAATATCTGTTCACTCCGAACAGATATTGCCCTATTTCGTTATTTAATGCTGCTCCTAAGTATTAGGTTGTGAAATCTTTAGCTGGATAAAGCCATTCAATTTGGGTAATCCGCCAAACTTGTGTCCGAATCCGCCAAAATTTAGTGGTAATCCGTCAAACTTGTGTCCGAATCCGCCGAAATGCAAAAGATGTTATTTTTCGCATCAATTTTATCAAAAATCGATGCGAAACTCCTCGTTGCGTGCCTCACGTTTTTTCTATTAAATAGAAAGTTTTTTCTTTTTTAATAAATAAATACCTGCTATCATGACACCGCAAAGGAATAATGCGGCAATCGTTACTAAAAGTTCGCTTAATCCATTTGAAAAGGCAATTCCTATATAACACCAAGTAAAGACAATCGGTGCAAGTATATCGTAATGATGATAACGTAAATGCAAGGCTACAGCTGTTCCCCCAGTAAGGAAGATTACTGTCCACAGAGCATCGCTAATGCCAAAGCCACTCCATTCAAAAGTCATTAGCGTATAATTAAACATTAAGATGAAAATAAAAATTTGCCAACTGAACAGAAGGGCAATCGGTGTTCTATATTTAATCGATTCAGAAGTTAACGGATAGGTGATATATAAACTGAAGGTGATTAGTAATGATGCAGCACCTAAAATAACCGCTGTTAAAATTAGATCGTAATGCCAAAAGTAAAGTGTGATTACATGAAATGCTACGGAACATATAAGCAGCGATACTTGTAAATTACTTTTAAATAGCAATGATTGATTCTCTTTTTTGAACGTCATGAAATAGATAAATAGTAACGCGATTACAATAAACCAAAGTAAGTAAACATAATTTGACGGCGCAAATAAAAGAGGTAGCCGATTAAACATTTCGATTGTTGTTTGGTTGTTTAAGCCTATCCAGTAGGCATTTATAGTGAAAATGCTAGCAATAATTAAGGTGATATAAATACAAATAATTCTACCCATAAGTGCGCTCCTTTCAATCAGATTATAGCCATTTATATTCATTAGAACAAGAAATTCCATTTAAAGTTTAGTTGCAGTAAAATGAATGTACCATACAAGAGGGGGAATTTAGTATGAAAAAACTTTCTAAGTTAGATTTACAAGCAACTCTTGATAAAAAAATGTATAAGAAGAAATTAAAAGTTCTTCAATTTGAAATGTTAAATGCACAACAATTTCTATTCAACAATAAGATAGGTTTGATTTTAGTATTTGAAGGTATGGATGCTGCCGGTAAAGGTGGAGCAATAAGGCGCCTAACAGAGCATATCGACCCTCGTGGTTATATTGTACACCCAATTTCGGCCCCGCAAGTACATGAGCGCAGGTACAACTATATGCACCGTTTTTGGCGTAAACTACCTCAGCACGGGCAAATCGCGATTTTTGACCGTTCTTGGTATGGACGCGTTTTAGTGGAACGTATTGAAGGGTATGCAAAAGAGCATGAATGGAAGCGTGCCTATGATGAAATCAATCACTTTGAAAAACAACTAACAGCCGAAGAATATATTTTAATAAAATTTTGGCTTCATGTCGATAAGAATGAACAATTAAAACGATTTAATGAGCGTGCAGCAGATCCATATAAAGCATGGAAGTTAACGGATGAAGATTGGCGGAACCGTGACAAGTTCGAATTATATGAGGATGCAGCAGATGAAATGTTTTCGAAAACAGATAGTGAAAATGCACCTTGGATTTTAGTGCCTGGCAATGATAAGTTGTTTGCGCGCATTAATGTACTTGAACAAACGATTGCACATATTGAACATGAAGTAGCACGCCGTGGTCTCCAAATGACAAATATTTTTACTAAATCAGAGGATATTGAGCAAGGAAAAGTAAATGAAAATGAAGAAGCAGTGAAATAAAAGCAAAATAAAGAGAAAAAGTAAAATAAAAAATCCGAAAATTTAGTATAATAAATTAGCTGTATTTAAAATTAGGGGGAAATGACAATGAAAACAACTAAATACCCAGAAGTATGGAATCTTGACGTATTTTTTGAAGGTGGAAGTGAATCACCAACATTTAAACAATTTATCGATGAAATGCCGGCAAAAATTAATGAATTACAAACGGCTGTAGATGCATTAGCACTTCCAACATCAGCTGAAGCGGCAACAGATATTGCGAAAGTTTTAGAATTGACTAAAGATGTAGTGTCTACAATTTCTCATGCAGGTGGTGTATTATCTTGCTTAACTGCGCAAGATACAACGGACCGTGAAGCACTATTGTTACAAGGGAAGCTCGGCTCAATTGCGGCTAGTACTTCCCCAGTAATTCAAAAGTTCCATCAATTATTAAGTGATACAGAACAGTCCGTTTTCGATGCACTAGTAACAACTGAGGAACTAGCGCAATTTGCATTTATTATGTCAGAATGGCGTGAACAGTCGAAGCTAGAGCTTTCTCAAGAAGAAGAGGCGTTAATCTCAGCACTAGGTGTCGACGGTTATTCATCGTGGGGCCAACTTTATAATATGTTAATCGGTGATATTAAGGTACAAGTTACTGTTGACGGTGAAGTGAAAACACTTTCTGTTGGTCAAGCTAATAACTTAAGCTCTCACCCTGATGCGGTTGTACGTAAGGACGCATTTGATGCACTTGAAAAAGTGTTCACAGAGAAAGAAGAGTTTTTTGCAAAAACGCTAAATCACTTAGGTGGCTTCCGCCTAGCGGTATATAAAAAACGTGGTTGGGATAATGTATTACAAGAGCCACTGCAAATTAATCGCATGAAGCAAGAAACATTAGACGCAATGTGGGGTGCGATTACAGATAATAAAGCACCGTTCGCAAAATTTTTAACACATAAGGCTAATTTAATCGGCAAAGATGAAATGCATTGGTACGATTTTGACGCACCTGTTACAGCTTCTACAGCGAAAATGCCATACCAAGAAGGTGCTGAGTTTATCCTTAAGCAATTTGGTAAGTTTGGTAAAGAGTTAGAAGCATTTACACGAATTGCATTTGAAGATGGCTGGATTGAAGCGGAAGACCGTGATAACAAGCGTCCAGGTGGCTTCTGTACAGGTATGCCTCTTGCAGAGCAATCTCGTATTTTTATGACGTATTCAGGCACAATGTCGAACGTTTCAACGTTAGCTCATGAACTAGGACATGCATTCCATTCATATGCGCTACGTCCAGTGCATACACTAAATCGTCGTTATGCAATGAATGTTGCTGAAACAGCTTCAACTTTTGCAGAAATGATCGTAGCGGATGCAGCAGTGAATGAAGCGACATCGAAAGAAGAAAAAATTGCGTTACTAGAAGATAAAATACAACGATCGGTAGCATTCTTCATGAATATCCATGCACGCTTCTTATTTGAAACTCGTTTCTATGAAGCGCGTAAAAATGGCTTAGTATCTTCTAAGCGATTAAATGAGTTAATGGAAGAAGCGCAAAAAGAAGCATATGCAGGAGCACTAGGAGATACACATCCGCATTTCTGGGCTTCAAAAATGCACTTCTATATTACGGGTGTTCCGTTCTATAACTTCCCGTACACATTTGGCTACTTATTCTCGCTAAGCATTTATGCAAAAGCAAAAGAAGAGGGAGCGGGATTTGAGGAGAAATATATCGCGCTACTACAAGACACAGCTGTTATGACAGTTGAAGATTTAGCGAAGAAGCACTTAAATGAGGATATTACGAAACGTGAATTCTGGGAAAAGGGTATCGCATTATGTGTGAAAGATGTTGAAGAATTTTTGGAACTTACTAAGAAATAAAGGTGATGTGGTGACAACAATTAAAGGGGACCGTTGCCTGTTAAAACCGTTTGTGCCAAATGATACAATGGAAGTAACGAAGCTTTTAATTCGTAATAAACAGTATTGGTCAACCTATGAGCCAATTCACCTAGAAAATTATTATACAGAGCAAGTACAGTATAAAAAAATAGTAGAAGGAATGCATCTGAGATCTTTAAATCGGGAATTTTCCTACGGTATTTATGAACCAGATTCTCTGTACTTAATCGGAATGATTTCACTGTATTCAATCAAAAGAATTCCGTTTTCAAGCGCATTTATAGGTTATTCAATCGATGAGCAGTACAGTGGCAGAGGCATTACTTCTGACGCCGTCCTACATGTAATGAGGTTCGCTTTCAATACATTGCGATTGAACCGTTTAGAGGCATATGTTGCCCCTGGAAATGTAGCCTCTATTCGTGTGTTAGAAAAAGCCGGCTTTGAAAAGGAAGGACTTCTTCGCAAACTCCTTTATATAAATGGCGAATGGGTGGATCACTTTATTTATGCGGCGTTAAATGAAGAGTTTTATAAAAAGCAAACGGAGGCTCAATTATGAGCCTCCGTTTTCATTTTCAATAATTTAAAAGGGTTTTAAATTTCTTTAAAACTGCTGAAATATATGCGGGATTATGTGGCAGGAAATCGGTTAGATCTATATTTTTAACGACTTCACTTTGATTTAAGTGGTCATCTAAAACTTGCCCATGTACGCGGATAGTACTAATCTTTTCTAGCCATAACTGTTCAAATAAATCTAACTCTACTTTGAACATACCGGAGACTTCTTCAATTTGAAAAGTATAATTCATAACTGAATCGCTTGGTATAAGATAGACAAATACATGGGCAATTTCTCGGTCTATAATTGTATCCTGAATAATCTCATCTTGAATTTTCCCTAGGTAAATCAACTCATCTATTGAAACGTTTATGCCTAGTTCCTCATGGATTTCTCGGATCCCATCTGAAACGCTTTCAGTCGCGTTAATATGGCCAGCTGCAGAGATATCTAATAAATTAGGGTACTCTTTTTTCACAGAACTTTTCAGCTGGAAATGAAGATAATATTTACTATTTTCTTTACTAATAATCCAACAATGAAATGTTTCATGCCAAAACCCCTTTAGGTGAACATCCTCTCTACTTGATGTACCTATAGGTTCACCACTGCCGTCAAATATAGTAAGAAATTCTACTTCCATAGTTACCTATCAACCCCTATTTTTATCTATCCGAATTGGAAAAGTTGGAAAACAAAAACAGGTTATATCCGAGATACTCTTAAATAACCTGTTTCTACTTAAATAGAATTTTTTATTTTTCTTTAATATCGTTGCCGTCAGTTACTAAATTAAGTTGGCCTGTATTTGGGTCGATAACTAGACCGTGAACAGGAACACCTGTCGGCATTAATGGATGGCTTCTTACCATATCAACAGATTTTCTTACACTTGTTTGAACATCGCCAAAACCGCGTAACCATTTTCGTAAATCTACGCCAGAATAAGTAATTAAATCTATTGTCTCTTGTTTTATGCCTCGTTCTTTCATGTGGTCTAACATAATGTCGGGATCAATTGCACTCATTCCGCAATCATAGTGCCCAACTATGTAAACTTCATCTGCTTTTAGCTCGAATACAGCTACAAGAAGACTTCGCATAATCCCTCCGAATGGATGGTTTACTATAGCTCCTGCGCTCTTTACGACTTTCACATCACCATTCCGAAGGTTCATAGCCTTTGGTAGTAATTCAACTAAACGAGTATCCATGCAAGTTAGTATGACAATACGTTTATCTGGAAATTTTGTTGTAATAAAAGGCTCATATTTTTTGTCCTGAACGAACGAGTCATTATACGTTAAAATATCATTTAATGAAGACATAATAAAACCCCTCTCTTTACAACTTTAATTTTAAAGCAAAATTCCTATAATTCACACTATAATGATATATAAGAGAATAAACAATGTATAAATAGTGTAAATAGGTTACTTTTTCAGCAAGATGACATAAAAAAACAGCCGCTAATAATAGCGGCTGTTAAGAATTAATGATGCGCACCTTCTGAAGAAGTGTTAAATGCTTTAATTTCGTTTGCAGGCTTTTTATCGATTACAGAAGAGTCAGATGATTTCAGACCAACACGTAAGTAATGGATGAAGAACCAAATAGCGATAAGAGCAACTAAAGAATATCCAAGTACAACCGTTAAGTACGTAGCAAGTTCTGGATAATGATGATTCATAATTAAAAGGCTCCCTTCTCATCAAAAATAATTTATATAAATAATTATACCTTATGTTTACAAATAAATGGTAGAAGTATTTCGACAATTTAAGAGAATGAGAGAAAGGTGTGACGACATTTTAAAAAATTAAAATGCCCAGTTACCATTACGGAATACTGGCTCTGTTTGACCATCTGCTGTAATTCCATCGATGTTCATTTCTGCTGATCCAATCATGAAGTCAACGTGTGTAATTGACTGGTTTAAGCCATTTGCAAGTAGCTGCTCGCGGTCCATTGTTTTACCACCCTCTAAGCAGAATGCGTATGCACTCCCAATTGCTAAGTGATTTGATGCATTTTCATCAAATAGAGTGTTATAGAATAATAGCCCTGAATTAGAAATTGGCGAATGATGTGGCACTAATGCTACTTCACCTAAGTAATGAGAGCCTTCATCTGATGCTACTAGGTTTTTCAATACTTCTTCACCTTGTGCAGCTTCAATATTGACTATGCGTCCGTTTTCAAATGTAATTTTGAAATCATCAATAATATTACCGCCGTAGCTTAATGGCTTCGTGCTTGATACATACCCGTTTACTCCGTCTTTATGGGGTACAGTGAAAACTTCTTCTGTCGGCATATTTGCCATGAAGCTGTCGCCCTTTTCATTAACACTTCCTGCACCACACCATAAATGACCTTTTGGAAGCTCAATTGTTAAATCAGTACCTGGAGCTGTGTAATGTAATTTCGTGTAATTTTTTTCGTTTAAGTAATCTACTTTTTCGTGAAGTGTATCATTGTGCTTTGTCCATTCTGCTATTGGATTAGCTAAGTCGGAGCGAGTTGCTTTAAAGATTGCATCCCAAAGTGCATCCACTTGCTCGTTTTCAGGAATTTTAGGGAAAACCTTTGCAGCCCATGCTTGAGATGGAGAAGCAATGACAGTCCAACTGATTTTGTCAGATTGAACATATTGGCGATATTTATTAAGCGCTGTACCTGCTGCTTTTTGGAAAGAAGAAATACGTTTTGAATCGATTCCTTTAAGTAAATCTGGGCTTTGAGAAACAATGCTCACAAACGCTGCCCCTTGCTCCGCTAACCATTCGCGCTCTTTTACTTTCCACTCTGGGAAAAATTCAAATGAATCATCTGGTGCTAATTCATAACGGTAACGTCCGATTTCATCATCAGAAATATCGACAAATACCTGTCTTGCTCCAACTTCATATGCTTTTTTTGTAATTAAACGAGCTAGATCAAGTGAATCTGTAGAAGCCGCTATATATAAAAATTGGTTTTTTTGAATATTTACGCCTACTTTCACAACAAGTTCAGCATATTTTGATAAATTTTCACTAAAATTATTAATCATTTGATAAATACCCCCATTAATTTTATGTTAAATATTCTTAATAATGAATCAATATAATCAAAATATCAAGGCTAACTTTATTTTTTAATAAGAATTATCAAAAATATAATGTAAAAATTTTATAGTTAACAGGTAGATAGGTTAATTTTTGCATTTTTTTACCGAAGAAAAAAAGGAATGAGTAATTGGAGGTTGTACTAAATGGATATTTCATCACTTGTAGGGATAATTATTGCATTTGTTGCGTTATTAACCGGCATGATGCTTAAAGGAGTTGGCTTGGGGGCACTTTTAAACCCTGCCGCAATTTTAATTATCATTTTCGGTACGATAGCAGCTGTAACAATTGCTTTCCCAATGAAAGAATTAAAAAGAGTTCCAAAATTATTTAAAATTTTATTCACTGAAACAAAGCTAGCAAGTGATATCGATTTAATTAAAATGTTTTCTCAATGGGCTGACTTAGCTCGTCGTGAAGGACTTTTATCGCTTGAGAGCAAAGCATCTGAAGTTGAAGATCCATTTTTGAGAAATGGTCTAACATTAGCAATTGATGGTCAAAACGCTGACTATATCAGAGATGTATTATCTGAGGAAGTTGAAGCGATTGAAGATCGCCACGCAAGCGGTGCAGGGATTTTCACTCAAGCAGGTACATATGCTCCTACATTAGGGGTACTTGGTGCGGTAATCGGGTTAATTGCTGCCCTTACCGATATGAATGATATTGAAAAGTTGGGGGCTGCCATTTCAGCTGCCTTCATTGCAACGTTACTAGGGATTTTCACTGGTTATGTATTATGGCATCCATTTGCAAATAAGTTGAAACGTAAATCTGCTATTGAAGTAAAGCAGAAGCGTATGATGATTGAAGGTATTCTGTCTGTTTTAGAAGGGGAAGCACCTCGTGTTATTGAGCAAAAGCTATCTTCATACTTAACAATGGATGAGCGTAAGCAAATTACGGAAAGCGGGGCGAATGGCCTTGGCAAAGAGGCATAAAAAACATAAGAAGCATGAAGAGCATGTTGATGAATCTTGGCTAGTGCCTTATGCAGATATTTTAACGTTACTTTTAGCGCTGTTTATCGTATTATTTGCGTCGAGTACTGTGGATGAGAAAAAACTAGAGCAAATGTCTGAAGTTTTTAACGGAATGTTTTCTTCTGGTACAAGTTTCTTTGATAATACAGCACCGGTACAGGTAGAAGGTGAGCCTTCTGATATTGTTAATCCTCAGGTGTCCCAATATAGTGAGGATCAAGAGTCTCTTGAAGAAATTCAAAATAGAGTAGAAGACTTTATTGCTATTAATGAATTAGAAAGTCAATTTGATACAAGTATGACGGATGAGGGCTTGCTAATTACAATTCGTGATAGCGTGCTTTTCAATCCTGGTGAAGCGTCGATTAAGGCGGAATACTTACCGATTGCTCAAGAATTATCAGATGTATTAGTATTAGATCCTGTTCGTAATATCGTAGTGACTGGTCATACGGACAATGTTCCGATGAATACACCTGAATTTAGGTCGAATTGGGAACTGTCAGTAATGCGTGCAGTTAATTTCTTGAAAATTGTTATTGATAGTAATGAACAGTTAGATTCAAAGTTGTTTAGTGTTAAAGGTTTCGGTGAATATAGTCCTATCGATACGAATGACACGATAGAAGGCCGAGCAAAAAATCGTCGTGTTGAAGTATTAATTAAGCCAAGAGTTGCTGAAGACGGAACAAGTCTATTTTAACTGAAAAAAAGCACGTACATCTAAATTGGATGTACGTGCTTTTTTGTTTTGTTATGTTATTATGTTATTCTATAATAATATACTTATTAGAAAGAAATAGATACAGGGAAGTGAGAATTGACAGTGATTAAAAAAGTGATTTCATCGATGTTAATTATAACATTACTAAGTTCAACGATTTTACAAAGTAAAGTATTTTCAGAAGATGCTACGATAAATGCAACGACAATAGAACAGCCTGTAGTTACTTTGGTTAAGCCTGTACAACAAATTGTTGCACCAGGTGACACAGTCCAAATTGAAGCAGATGTTATAGACAGTGAAAATGCAATTGACTATATTTATGTTCAATTTAAATTAGGCACAGGCTATAGTTCTTTAAATGCTGGTCTTCGTTATAATGAAAAGACACAAAAATATAGTGGTTCATTTAAAGTTCCAGCAGGCTATGAAAATGCAAAATGGAATTTAACGACAGTAAATATTAGTGAAAAGAACGGTAAATATTATGGTCAAAAAATTGGTAACGAGCAGTTAAACGATGTTTATTTAATTGTCTATAACGGTGTGGATAAGCAAGCTCCAGAGCTAACACTTCCAAATACGTCAATGAACATGTATGTGAATGAATCATTTAATCCTATGCAGGATGTAAAAGCATTCGATATTCCAGAAGGTGATATCACGAGCAATGTAAAAGTAATTGGCAAAGTTGATACAACGCATTCAGGTTCGTATGAATTAATTTACCGCGTCTCAGATCAGGCGGGTTTAATGACGGAGAAAAAACGCACAATTCAAGTGGTAGACACAGTGTTGCCGATTCTTACAGTAAAGCAAGATACGTTAAAGGCTTATATTCAGCAAGGTGAGACGTATATCCATCAGTTAATTAAGGAGAATGCTTCAGCTTCGGATAATGAAGATGGGGACATCACAAAGGGGATTACGTATTCAATTGAAGGCGGGTTGAAAATCTCTGGCACAAAAACAATTACTTATATTGTGAAGGACAGTTCGAATAATCAAGTAAAGAAAACAGCTAAATTAGACCTACAATCCTTCCCTGAAACGAACTATATTACCGGTGTAGAAAAGCAAATTGTATTAGTGAATGAACCCTTTGATGCGATGGCGAATGTTCGTGCATCAGATGCTTACGGAGAGCCGCTTAAAGTTGATATTGATGGCATAGTTAATACAGCGATTGAGGGGAACTATGAACTAACATATACCTTCACTAATCGTATTGGGCAGGAACAGCAAAAGAAGCGTCAAATTACAGTGAAGGCAAAAGCAAAGCCGTATTTTGTGGGAGAAACAGTGACGACTGTTGAAGTTGGATCAAATGCAAGCGGATTTGAAGGTATTGAAGCATTTGATATGCATGAACAGCGATTAGATATGTCAGGCTACGGTAGCTTTAATACGGATGTGGTAGGAACGTATACCGTTTATATTGAAGCAGTCGATCGTTATAAGCAAACAGTAAAAATGACACGTACGCTTCATGTTGTGGAGCCTGGGAAATTACCGAGCGCATTCACGGACGTACCATTAAATCATGCCTTTTACAAAGAAATTCTGGCGATGAAAAATGCAGGAATTATCAATGGCTATCCATCTGGCGAATTTAAACCATCACAATCGATGGAAAGACAGCATGTAGCATTGCTTATATTTAAATCAGGAATTGATCTAAAGCCAATTCGAGCAGAGAAAATGTTTACGGATGTACCGAAGTCACATATATACTACAATGAAATTCAAACACTATACCGTGCAGGCATTATAGATGGGGATGCAGGTAAATTCCGTCCGAATGCTACCTTAACACGTCAGGAGCTTGCGAAGATTTTAGTGCTTGCTTATGATTTACAGGATCTTGGTGGCTACGATGATGTGTTCACAGATATGAAGCGTAATAACTGGTCGTATTCTTATGTGACGACATTAGCATCGCATAAAATAACAATCGGAGCTTATGGCAAGTTTGATCCGCTTGGAAAAGTATCGCGCCAACATTTTGCTGCATTTATGTATCGTGCATTGAATAAATAAGAAAAAGGACTTACTTCAGCATATAGTTTGCTAAGGTAAGTCCTTTTCTTACGTGTATCACTTTCACTTAAAGAAAACACAAAATTATTTACGTAATGTGCCTAATTCTGCAACGATTGCGTTCATTTCATTTGGGCTGAAAGAATCGCGCTTCATTACTAATTCGTATAAATACTGTAAGTCCTCGTATTTATTTTCGTCGAATTTATCAGACTGCATAGCATCAACGTTTACCATGCGAAGCTTTTCTTTAATTTGTTCGATCATATAAATCACGTTTTCTTGTGAGGGTGTATTTAGATTCATAATAAAATTCCTACCTTTCAAAGTATACGCAAATATCATTTCATGTTGGGGCGCTCATGTCAACATTTATAAGTAAGAAGGCGTGTGCATACACTTTCAATATAATGGGAAATTGGTTAAACTGAAGATAGTAGTTATAACATTCCAATGTTGGGGATGAATTATAGAAGTAGGAGGAGGAAATATGGGAAAAAGTAAATTAATACCTTTCATAGCATTAGGCGCATTAGCAGGTGCAGTAATAAGTATGCTCGATAAAGAAACACGAACGCATACACAAGAAACAGTGAAGAAGGCAAAGGATACGGTAACTTATTACGCCGAAAATCGTGATGAATTGGAGCAGCTTATTTTATCAAAAGTTGAGCAAGCGCAGTCGATATATTCAAATGCATCTGAAAATGTGCAAACATTAATTACCCAAGCACAAGATGTAAAAACGCTACCTACGACTTTAAAAGGCATGTTAATCGACACAAAGAAGGCACTATAATCGGGCAATCAATAATGATTTAAAGGAGAGGTGACTTTTATAGGGAAACGAACTAGAAATAGTAAAGTTGCGTTCATTAAATCAATGATTACTCCTTCTCCACATGACATTGATGTTACGACCTCTAAAGGTTTCATCCAAGATTTATTAGTCCGTATAAAGTCGATAGATATGGGAGGGTTGGGCGCACAACTTGCTTATTTCTTCCTTTTATCATTTTTTCCATTGCTAATCTTTTTGGTGACGTTATTGCCATATTTAAATTTACCACAGGAGCAGGTTTTTGAATTTATAGAGGGTATTGTACCGAGCGAAGTATTTTTAATGATAGAAAGTGTTTTAAGTGAAGTATTGACGAATCACAATGGCAAGCTACTTTCCATTGGTATCTTAGGTACAATATGGTCGGCATCCCGAGGTGTGAATGCGTTAGTTAAAGCACTGAATCTTGCATATGATGTGGAAGGTAAGTCGGGCTTCATTGATCGAATATGGGCGTTTGGATTTACAATATCTTTAGTTGGTGTAATCTTAATTGCTTTAATATTCCCTGTTTTCGGCCAACAAATTGGACATATTATATTCTCTCATATCGGTGTCGAGCAATCATTTGCAATGATATGGAATATGCTTAGATGGATTACGCCGCCATTACTCATCTTTCTGATTTTATGGCTTATGTATTGGGTTATTCCAAATACAGATCCTAGATTAAATATGTTTAGTGTAGTGCCAGGAGCAGTATTTGCTACGTTAGGCTGGTTAATTTTGACGTCAGGTTTTTCAGTCTATATTAGTAATTTCGGTAATTATAGTGCAACTTATGGAAGTATCGGTGGCGTTATCATTCTTATGCTTTGGCTATATTTTACGGGTATGATTTTAATATTTGGCGGCTTATTGAATGCGTCGATACAACGAAGAAACCTTGCATTACTTACGAAAAGTTCAGCAAAACGTGTTCGATTTTAGCTGAGGCATAATAGGAAAAGCGATTCCACTTAGGAATCGCTTTTTTTTATGACTTAAACCAAAGTGCAATTTGCAGCTTTAGTGCATCTTCAAATAAAAGGGGATTTAGCTGGCATCTCTCTTTAATTTTTTCTAGACGATAGCTTAGTGTGTGACGGTGGATTTGGAGCTGTTCAGCAGTTGCATTCAGTTGTAGATTATTTTCAAAAAGTGCCTGCATTGTATCGATGAGCTTGCTATCTAATCGACTTAATAATGAAAGGCTATATATCTTTACTACATCTTCTTGAAATAAAGATTTTAACTCGACTGCTTCAAAAAAAGTAATACTAGAGTTTGCTTCACGATGTTCCTCAGCTAGCTTTGCTGTTTTATAGGCGTGGGGAATTTTTGCTATTTCATCAACTGATTTTCCAATGCCAATATGAATGGCGAAATGTTTACTTAAAAATTCATTTAAAGTAATTATCATGCTTTTCAAAGCATATTCATTAGTAGCAGGTGTTAATATGTAGTATTCATTTAGCTGATGATGTCCATATAAGACGGGTTGCTGGTAAAAGAAATCCTCTAAATATTGAATGAGTGTTCGATGTGATGTTGTTTTATGCTGTGCATGAATGATACTAATCGTAAATGGTGGCTCTAATGGAAAGGGTAGCTTATTAATACGCTCCTTTAAAATTCCTTTGAACTGGGCACCATCAATTAATTCGTAAAATATGTGGAGGCTCATTTTTCGTTGCCATTCGCTTTGTGATTCTAGTAGTGCTTGGTTGACAATCATTTCGGTCGTTAGTTGCACTAAGTTTGCGACGTCTTGTATTTCTTTAGGGTTGCCAGTTACACCAACTACGCAGACAATTTCTTCTTGGAACAGAATCGGTAAATTAATGCCAGCCTTGGTAAGGGGATAGCGTATTAAATCTTCTTCATTAATAATGACAGGCAGTTTAGTCTCGATCACTTCTTTTGCGCCGGGGTGGTATTTTTCGATTCGTGTTGAATCACCAGAGGCTAAAATAGTTCCGTCTAAGCTTATGACATTTACATTGTGATGCAATCTTAGCGTAGTTTGAAAAACAATTTCTTGCGCGAGTTTATAAGTAATCAATTGGACACCTCGTATAAAAAATAGTGATATTTAATTTAGAAATTTATACATTTACTATAATGTTAATTCAGAAGATTGTCACTATAATAATGTAAGCGCTTTAAAAACAAGAAAATACAGCGCGGAGGTGAAGCATGAAAGTCATTATTAGTCCTGACTCATTTAAAGGGACGCTTAGCTCAGTTGAAGCAGCAGCATCAATCGAAAGAGCAATAAAACAACTAGATAATTCAATTGAAACAGTGTGTCTGCCAATCGCGGATGGTGGAGAAGGAACGTTAGAGGCATTCGTGGTCTCCACGAATGGAACATTAATCGACGCCACTGTACTAGATCCACTAGGTAGAGTAATCAATGCGCAGTACGGGGTGCTTGGTGACGGTGAAACATGTGTAATCGAAATGGCGCAAGCTTCTGGTATAACGCTTGTATCAGTAGATGAACGTAACCCTCTACTTTCTACAACATACGGTACGGGACAACTGATTGAACATGCATTAAATAAAGGGTTTCGTAAATTTATTATTGGTATCGGCGGAAGCGCAACAAATGACGCAGGGATAGGAATGCTTCATGCTTTAGGGGTTAAGTTTTTGAATAAAGAGAGGGAGCTATTACCAGGAGTTGTTAGCAGTTTGGATCAATTAGCTGAAATTGATTGTTCAGCGATGCATCCTTTGGTGGAAGAGAGTCAATTTACAATCGCTTGTGATGTTGATAACCCACTTATTGGACCAAATGGGGCAACTGCTGTGTTTGGACCTCAAAAGGGTGTTAATCCGGATCAAATTGAACGGTTCGATCACTATTTGAAATGCTTTGCAGATCATGTTTTGCATTTAACCGGCATTGCATTACATGACCTTCCTGGTGCGGGGGCAGCAGGAGGTATAGGAGGGGCTTTCAAAGCATTTTTCCCATGTATATTTAAACAAGGGATTGATGTTGTAATGGAGGCGGTGCAGTTTGAAAATCATTTAAAAACGGCACAGCTAGTCATTACTGGCGAGGGTATGTCTGATGCCCAGACGTTATCTGGTAAGGCACCAATGGGGATAGCTTTAGCTTCAAAGAAATATGATGTTCCAACGATTTTAGTGTCTGGATTTGTGGAGCCAACTAGTTATAAAGCGCTTAATTCATTATTTGCTCAAGTAATTAGTGTTGTTGGGGAAGGAATTACGTCTGAGCAATCACGTAGTCAAGCAAGTGAGTATTTGCAAAAGAGAATAAAAATAGCGATGCAATCTAAATTTATTTAGGGGGGAAATTGAATGTTGTTTTTAATTATTTTACTTGGGGTTTTATTTGTTGTTGTGGGGACGGCAAAATTTAAGATTCACCCGTTTTTAGCCCTATTAATTAGTGCGTTCTTCGTTGGTATCGCGGCAGGTATGCCACTATTAACAGTTGTTGAAAGTGTGAATACTGGTTTCGGTAGTTTAATGACAAGTATCGGTATCGTAATTGTTGCGGGTACAATTATTGGGGTTATTTTAGAAAAATCAGGTGCAGCTTATCGTATGGCGGAAGTTGTGCTGCGTGTTATTGGTCCAAAACGTCCACAGTTAGCGATGTCGATTATCGGTTATATTGTTTCAATTCCAGTGTTTTGTGATTCTGGTTTCATCATTTTAAATAGTTTAAAAAAATCTTTAGCAAAACGAGCAGGTGTAACGATTGCATCGATGTCAGTTGCACTTGCAACAGGCCTTTATGCAACACATGTACTCGTGCCTCCTACTCCAGGTCCAATCGCAGCTGCTGGTAATATTGGTGCAGCAGATTATTTAGGTACAGTAATTATTATGGGTTTAATCGTTGCGATTCCTGCGACATTTGTGGGGTATCTTTGGGCAAAAACAGTCGCTTCGAAAATTCATGTACCGGCGGATAGTGAGCCAACTTTAGACTATGAAGAAATTATTAAATCATTCGGTAAAATGCCATCTACATTTAAAGCGTTTTTACCAATTATTTTACCAATCGTATTAATCGGTACAGGTTCAGTTGCAGCATTAGTAGGGGATCCTGAAACAAGCTTAAATATGTTCTTACGCTTCCTTGGAGCACCGACTGTAGCATTAATCATTGGTGTGTTTGCGGCATTCCTACTATTACCTGAAATGAGTGAAAAAACGTTAACAGACTGGATCGGTGAAGCATTAAAAGAAGCAGCGCCTATTCTTTTAATTACAGGTGCGGGTGGTGCATTCGGTACGGTAATTAAAAATGCAGGTGTAGGCGACTTAATCGCTGAAATGGATTTAAGTAAAATCTCATCAGGTGCAGTATTCTTACTTGTACCGTTCTTAATTTCAGCAGCATTAAAAACTGCACAAGGTTCATCAACAACTGCACTCGTTATTACGTCAACTTTAGTGGCGCCGATGCTTCCAACGATGGGTATTGAAGGTGCAGTGCCACTAGCTCTTGTTGTAATGGCAATTGGGGCAGGTGCGATGACAGTATCTCATGTAAACGACAGCTTCTTCTGGGTAATTACGCAGTATAGCGGTATGAAAGTTACGGATGCGTATAGAGCGCAAACGATGGCTACATTATTAATGGGAATTACAACAATCGCCGTTACAATGGCATTATGGTTAGTGCTTGTATAAGTAAATGACAAAAGGTTATCTAGTAGGTGAATTCACCATACTAGATAACCTTTTTATTTTTTATAAAGCATTCGTAAACCATTTAAAATAACTAAAATCGTGCTTCCCTCATGGCCAATTACTCCAAGAGGTAAATTAATAACCTCAAATAAATTAGAAATGATTAATAAAGTAATTACGGCAAGAGAGAAGATGATATTTTGCTTCACAATTTTTTGCATTTTGCGCGACATGCGAATTCCATCTGCAAGTTTTGATAAATCATTTTTCATTAATACTACGTCTGCTGTTTCAAGAGCAACATCGGTTCCACCGCCCATTGCGATTCCGATTGAGGCTGTTGCAAGTGCAGGGGCATCATTAATACCGTCACCGACCATTGCTACTTCTTTGCCTTGTACCTGGTAGCGTTTAATTTCTTCTACTTTTGTTTCGGGTAAGCATTGTGCTTTGTAGGCTGTAACACCAGCCTCCTTAGCAATAGCCTGGGCTGTCATGTCGTTGTCGCCGGTTAACATGACTATTTCAACACCAAGTTGTTTTAAATCGGCAATTGCCTTCTTTGCTTCATCACGTACAGTGTCCTGCAGTGCGACACAGGCTAAAATTTCCTGGTCATTGGCTAAAAAGATGACCGTTTTTCCTTCACTAGCAAGGCTGTTCAATATGCCGCCTTGGAACTGAGCTGCTTGCTGTTGCCCAACAAATTCTGGTTTGCCTACTTTATAGGCTTGCCCATTAATAGTCGTTTGGATGCCGTAACCTGGTTTATCCTCAATTTCGATATGAGGTAGTAAGGCAATATTATTTTCTTTTGCGTAAGCAGTAATTGCAAGTGCCAGTGGGTGGTTTGATTGTGCCTCGCTGCTTGCTAAAATTTGAAGTACTTCATTGTATAGACTTTGCTCACTTACAAAAACATCGGTTACGATAGGCTTACCATGTGTTAATGTGCCAGTTTTATCAACTGCAATAACATCTACAGTACCTAAGTTATTTAAATGAACGCCACCTTTAAATAAAATCCCGTTGCGTGCGCCATTTGCGATAGCTGCAAGTGTAGCAGGCATAATAGATGCTACAAGTGCACAGGGTGATGCTACTACAAGTAAAACCATTGCACGGTAAATTGATGTCGTCCAGTCCCAATCTAACAGGTAAGGAGGCAGGATCATCATTGCAATAACAGCTAGCAAAACAGCTTTAACATACGTCCCTTCGAACTTCTCAATGAATTGTTGAGAGGGTGATTTTTCACTTTGCGCTGTTTGAACAAGTGTAATGATTTTTTGGAATAGTGATTCGCTGTTTGTTTTTGTGACAGTTAAGGTAATTGTTCCAGATAAGTTAACAGTACCTGCAAATACATCATCACCAATTTGCTTCTCAACAGGAATTGATTCACCTGTAATGGCAGCTTCATCAACGGAAGAAGCTCCTTTTATAATTGTTCCATCAGCAGGAATACGATCGCCAGGTTTAACTAAAATGTGATCCTTTAAAGCTAATTCAGATACCGCAACTTTAATCGGTTCAAAACCACCACGTATAAGCCAAGCTTCCTCTGGTTGTAATTCCATTAACGTAGAAATTTCACGATTATTTTTATTCATCGCATAGGTTTCAAGTGCGCCGCTTAAGGCAAAGATAAAGATTAAAATAGCACCTTCCATCCAATAGCCAATCGCAGCTGATCCAATCGCTGCTAAAATCATTAAAAATTCTACGTTCAGCGACTTATTTTTGATTGTATCGAGTAGACCTTCTTTTGCTTTCGCATAGCCTCCGATGAAATAAGCGCTTAAATAGGCAATAATGGCTGCAGTTGTTGATTGACTGGAATCCAATTTCCAAGCGAATAAGATTAATACACCTGAAATTAGTGCTAGTATTAATTCTTTATGTTCTATTATTTTCTCATTTGTTGAAAATGATTCTCGATTAGACTCGTTCATAGAAGTCCTCCTTGATAATGGGAAACATTATTATTACATTAATATGGTTGTATGGTAATGGTTTTCATTCATATTATAATGTTTATTATTTTATAATTATTATAATCTGGAGTTTTAAAAAAGTAAAGTATTGGATATATTATATATCGGAAAAAGACAACAAAAAAAGAGGGAAACGGAAAGTTTCCCTCTTAACTATTTTTTAAAATACGCGTGCAGCGTGCAATGATAATTTATCTAATGAAGATTTTTCAACATCAGCGTGTAATGAATTCCCGTGAGAGTCCATTGTTACGACAGCTGTGAAGCCTTCAACAGATAAATGCCACATTGCTTCTGGAATACCAAACTCCATTAAGTCAACACCATCTACTGATTTAATGCAGTCTGCGTAGTACTGAGCAGCACCACCGATTGCATTTAAGTAAACACCGCCATGCTCTTCTAAAGCTTTTAATGTTTTTGGACCCATGCCGCCTTTACCCATAACTGCGCGAATACCAAATTTCTTCATGATATCACCTTGGTATGGCTCCTCACGAATTGAAGTAGTTGGACCAGCAGCTTTTACTGTCCAGTTACCTTCTGCATCTTTGGCCATTACTGGACCACAGTGATAAATAATTTGACCATCTAAGTCTACAGGAGCTTCTACGCCTTCACCGATTAAGTGATGGTGGATTGCGTCACGGCCAGTGTACATACGGCCTGTAATTTTAACAACGTCACCTACGTTTAATGAACGAATTTGCTCTTCTGAAATTGGTGCAGTTAATTCTACTACTTTATTAGAATCATTATCTTGTTTTTCTTCGTCACGGAAAGTGATTTTTTCACCTTCCTGGTAATGCCAGTCGATAATTTCACCAGTTGTAGGATTGATATCGATTGCCATACGACGGTATGCCCAGCAGTTATAAGCTACAGACACGAAGAATGAAGCTGGAAGACGGTCCATTACGCCGATTTTACAGCCTAGTAATGTAGCCTCACCACCGAAGCCCATTGTACCAACACCAAATGTATTTGATTTTTCTACAATGTAATCTTCTAATTTAGCTAAATTTTCAATAGGGTTAACGTCATCTACATGACGGAATAATTGCTCTTTCGCAAGATCGTAACCAGCAGAGCGGTCGCCACCGATACCAACACCGATGAAGCCAGCAGAACAACCTTGACCCTGTGCTTGCCATACAGAGTGTAGGATACATTTACGGATACCATCTAGGTCACGACCAGCGCGGCCTAACCCTTCAAGTTCAGCAGGAAGTGAGTATTGGATGTTTTTATTTTCACAGCCGCCACCTTTAAGGATTAGCTTGATTGTGATATGTTCTTTTTCCCATTGTTCAAACTTCACTACTGGTAAACCAGGTCCAATATTGTTCCCTGAGTTTTTCCCTGTAAGTGAATCTACTGAGTTTGGACGTAATTTCGCATCACCAGTTGCAGCAATAATAGCTGTTTGGATTGCTTTTTTAATTTCGATTTGATTTACACCTACTGGAGTGTAAACTTTGAATGTTGGAAGTCCTGTATCTTGGCAAATAGGCGATACATTATCTTCTGCCATCACGATATTTGTTGTAATTGTATCTAAAGACATTGCAGCACGTGTACCAGCATTTTCTTTTTCTTTAGCAGCTTTGATTGCACGGCGTACATCCTTTGGTAGATTTGTAGATGTTTCAGTAATTAAATCATAAAGACTTTTCTCTAATGTTTGCAAATAAGACATATATATTCCCCCATGAATGATGATTATACTCCAAAAACATTATACTCTTTTATTCGATTGAAAAAAAGCTGAAGTACTTTTAGTATTAGAATAGAGAAAAAGCTAGAAAGTGCATGCACCTTCTAGCGAATTAATTATTCTGTATCTTCTTGACGTGATTGAAATTGATCCATTTTATCTTCTAAATCGTCCATCATTTGAATTAAACGATCGATATCCTCAAGTTCAGTAGTTTCAGGGTCAATTGCATCTAAAACTTCAAGGAATATTTCTAGACGCTCTTTTAAATAAATAACTTGCTGTTCTTTGTTAGTAATTGGTTTTGTCATGAAGTCCACCTCCCTGTTGATAGCCTTATCGTAGCGGAACTAAGGCGAAATTTCAATCTATCCGAGTTCCCTCATAATTCTTCATAATTTTTTTAAGTTTTTATTATCTGAATATTTACAATATTGAAAATTGGTGGTAAGATATGTGTATCAAACAAAAGGAGATGATTTGGAAAAAATAACTGAAAAAAGTATAGAAGTAAAGGAGGGAATCTAAACTTTTTCCGGCAAATAATATTATGCCGAAATATTGTGAAAATTATGCAAATCAATTCAGATTATATTAACAGTTAATACCCTAGTGAACTTTTAGAGATAAAGTTTACTAGGGTTTTTTGTTTGCAGAAAAAGTAGATTCCTATATACATATAGCTAAATAAGAAAAACAGACGATTTAATCAGATCGCCTGCTTTTTAATGTGAAAAATATAATAGTTGTTGCGACTGTAGCAAAAATTATATAAATGAAAATCGCTAAAAAGTTAATGCCTCCGAATGTTACTGCAGATTGAAGGGCAGATCCGCTTGAATCAGCTGTGAATAAAAAGCCGCCAATTGTCTGAATGACAAAGTAAGTAAGTACGAATAATATAACAATCGTAAAAATGTTTTTCATATGTATGAACCCTCCTTACCTTACTTAGAGTTTACACAATATTGAACGGGTTTTAAATATGTAATAATAAATTAGGGAAAAAATATCCCAAAAAATAGAATTTTTAGTATACTTAATGCTATTAACAGCTTAGAAAGGAATAGATAATGCTAAAAAAATTTTTCTCCTATTATAAACCGCATAAAAAATTATTTATTATCGATTTCTCTTGTGCAATTTTTGTTGCACTTTTAGAACTAGCATTCCCGTTAGCGGTGCAATGGTTTATCGATGAATTACTACCAAATGGCGACTGGGGCATGATTGTAAAGATAAGTGTCCTCTTATTTTTAGTGTATATTTTAAGTACTATAATGGACTTTATTGTGAACTATTTAGGGCATAAACTAGGCGTTAATATTGAGACGGATATGCGCCAACAATTGTTTAATCGCGTACAGGGGCAAAGCTTTAAGTTTTTTGATAACACGAAAACAGGACACATTATGAGCCGTATCACGAATGACCTTTTTGATATTGGGGAATTTGCTCATCATGGTCCGGAAGATTTCTTTATTGCGATTATGACCTTTATCGGGGCGTTTGTGATTATGTTCAATGTTAATCCTACATTGGCAATGATTGCACTTGTATTTGTGCCGTTCTTAATTTGGCTTGTTACATATAGTAATAAGAAGATGAATATGGCTTGGAAAGATATGTATGAGCAAATTGCAGATGTAAATGGACGCGTGGAGGACAGTGTATCTGGTGTACGTGTCGTAAAATCATTTACAAACGAAGAATTTGAAATGAAACGCTTTTATAAGCAAAACGGACTTTTCCGTACGGCAAAAATTTATGCCTATAAAGTAATGGCGGGTACACATTCTGCGATTTACTTTATGACACGTTTACTAACTTTAATCGTTCTTGTAGTAGGGGCATGGTTAAGTTTTAGTGGGAAGTTATCTTACGGAGAGCTTGTAAGTTTTGTGCTCTATACGAATGTATTGATTAAGCCAATTGATAAAATTAGTGCATTACTCGAGTTGTATCCAAAGGGAATGGCTGGATTCAAGAGGTTCATTGATTTAATTGAGCGGGATCCTGAAGTACAGGACCGAGCGGACGCACGTGTTGTTCCGTATTTAAAAGGGGATATCTCATTTAATAATGTTGCGTTTCAATACGATGAATCTAAGGCAGTGTTAAAAGATATTTCATTTGACTTAAAGGCTGGGCAAACAATCGCCTTTGTTGGACCATCTGGGGCTGGGAAGACTACGATATGTTCCTTGATTCCACGATTTTATGATGTAACAAGTGGCGCTATTACGATTGATGGTATCGATATACGAGATATGACGCAACAGTCTTTACGTGAGCAAATTGGTATTGTGCAACAAGATGTATTTTTATTTACGGGAACTGTACGAGAAAATATTGCGTATGGCCGATTGGATGCGACACTTGAGGAAATTCAAGCTGCAGCAGAGAAGGCGCATTTGAAGCAATTTATCGAAGAGTTACCAGATGGTTATGAGACGCAAATTGGTGAGCGCGGGCTGAAGCTATCAGGTGGGCAAAAGCAGCGTCTTGCCATTGCACGTATGTTCTTGAAAAATCCGCCAATTCTTATTTTAGATGAGGCAACTTCTGCACTTGATACTGAGACTGAAATGATTATTCAAGAGTCATTAGCGGAGCTGGCAGCAAACCGTACGACGCTCGTTATTGCGCATCGTTTGGCGACAATTCGCAATGCAGACCGTGTTGTCGTTGTTACGACGAAAGGTATCGAAGAGGATGGAAAATATGATGAGTTAGTGGCGGCGAATGGTGTGTTTGCAAACTTACATAACATCCAGTTTAAAAAGAGCTAAATTAATTTCTAAAAAAGGGTATTCATTTTCACATTAGAAAATGAATAGCCTTTTATTATGTTTTACTTAGGGTGTATACCTCTTATAGCGTTAAAAGAATTAAAGAGCACGATTATCTCATTCAAAAGGTAAAGCATTTAAAGTGGTTTGAACGTTTAACCATCTTTTTTTATAGGCGGCGTCGCTATGTTTGTGCTTGTGGAAAGAGATTTTCTGAGCCTTTCCCAGTTGTAGATGTATATAAAACGCGCGGAGATCACCTTGTTTAGTACTCGTTGATTGGAGCGGAGGGGGACCGCGACTTCTTGGGGATAAGCACGTGCGGAAAATCCACTAATTTTCTGCCTCCGTAAAGGCAGGGAATTAGTTAGTTGGAGCCGTGCCCTAAAGAAATAGGTAGGGAAGCTAAGAGCGCGCTCGTCGTGAGCGCAACGCTTCCATGACCAGCATCCTGCTGGCCCTCGGGCCCACGGAGCTCCAATCAAC